>DASRYN010000001.1:0-34046 GCA_035687185.1 Pseudoxanthomonas sp.
CCAGCCGCGCCGTGTCCGGGTTGGCCTGCAGCGCCCGCAGCCGCAGCTCCAGCCGCGCCACGTCGGGATCGTCGGCCGCGGTGGCGGGCGTGGCGGCCAGGGCGGCCAGCCACAGCAGGCCGGCCAGCTTCATCGCGGGACTGCGGCTCATCGGGTCGCCTCCGGGTCCAGGCCCAGCCGCTGGCGCAGCTCGGCGATCTCGGTCCGGCGCGCCTGCAGGCCGGCCTCGGCCTTGGCCTGCTCGCTGCGGGCGCGGGCCAGGTCGGCGTCGGCCGCCGCGCGCAGCGCCAGCGCCGCGGCTTCGCGCCGGTCGCGGCGGCTGCGCGAAAGCGCGCCGGCCTGGGCCTGGACCAGCGCCTGCTGCGCCATGTCGATCAGCTCGGGCGCGTAGTGGTCGGCGTCGGCCTGCCGGGCCTGCATCACCGCCTGCTCGGCGCGCTGCACCTCCGGCACCCCGGCGGTCTGGGCCTGGGCCGTGACGGCCAGCCCGAAAGCGGCGAGCAGCGCGCACAGGCGCCGCGTGAAGTGTGCGAAGCTAGGGTCGTTCATCGGGGAACGTCGCGTCCTTGGGTCGCGGCCATTGTCGGAAGCCGGGGCCGCGCGCGCAACGCCGTCGGGCCCGGCCGGAGAATTCTTGGGGATTTTGCGCACATGGATATCGGCTACTTCCTGAAGCTGATGACCGAGAAGAACGCCTCGGACATGTTCCTGACCACCGGGGCGCCGGTCTACATCAAGATCGAGGGGAAGCTCTACCCGCTCGGCAACACCGGCCTGCCGCCGGGCATGGTGAAGAAGATCGCCTATTCGCTGATGGACGAGGGCCAGGTGCCGCAGTTCGAGCGCGAACTCGAGCTGAACATGGCCATCGCGCTGCAGGACGCCGGCCGCTTCCGCGTCAACGTGTTCAAGCAGCGCGGCGAGGTGGGCATGGTGATCCGCGCCATCCGCAGCGTCATCCCCTCGATCGAGGAGCTGAACCTGCCGGAGGTGCTCAAGGACATCATCATGACCCCGCGCGGCCTGGTGCTGATCGTGGGTTCCACCGGCTCGGGCAAGTCCACCGCGCTGGCGTCGATGATCGACCACCGCAACAGCAGCACCACCGGCCACATCCTCACCATCGAGGACCCGATCGAGTACCTGCACCGGCACAAGAAGTCGATCGTCAACCAGCGCGAGGTCGGTCTGGACACCCACGCCTTCCACAACGCGCTGAAGAACGCGATGCGCGAGGCGCCGGACGTGATCCTGATCGGCGAGATCCTGGACGCGACCACGATGGAGGCGGCCATCGCCTTCGCCGAGACCGGCCACCTGTGCCTGGCCACGCTGCACTCCAACAACGCCGACCAGACCATTGAGCGCATCCTCAACTTCTTCCCCGAAAGCGCGCACAAGAACGTGCTGATGAACCTGGCGCTGAACCTGCGCGCGGTGGTCTCGCTGCGCCTGGTCAAGGGCGTGGACGGCCGCCGCCTGCCGGCCACGGAGGTGCTGCTCAACACGCCGCTGATCCGCGACCTGCTGCGCCGCGGCCAGGTGCACGAGATCAAGCAGGCGATGGAGGCCTCGCTGGAGGAAGGCATGCAGAGCTTCGACCAGTGCCTGTTCCGTCTGGTCAAGCAGGGGCGCATCGAGCAGGAGGAGGCGCTGCGCGCGGCCGACTCGCGCGACGGCCTGGCTCTGAAGTTCCGCCTGTCCGAGGGCGCCGACGCCGAGCACGACCCCTACGCCGACGTGAACAACGTCCCGTCCGGGCCGCAGATCACCCACGGTTTCCTCTGAGCCGGCGCGGCGGCGCCGGCGCGGCTCAGGCCGGGCCCGGCGCGTCCGGCTGCGCCTCCGGTGCCGCGGCGCGGAAGGCGGGCAGGGCCAGGCACGCGCGCTCGATCCTCGCCAGCGTCGGCCAGGCGGCGGGGTCCATGCCGAAGCGGCGCGCGTTGTACAGCTGCGGCACCAGGCAGCAGTCGGCCAGGCCCGGCACGTCGCCGTGGCAGAACGCGCCGGTGTTGGGGTCGTCGGCCAGCATCGCCTCCAGCGCGGCCAGCCCGGTGGCGATCCAGTGCCGCACCCACTCGTCGCGCTCGGCCTGCGGCACGTTCCATTGCCGGTCGAAGAACTGCAGCACGCGCAGGTTGTTGAGCGGGTGGATGTCGCAGGCCACCGCCTGGGCCAGCGCGCGCACGCGGGCGCGGCCGCGGGCGGTATCCGGCAGCAGCGGCGGCTCGGGCCAGCATTCGTCCAGATACTCGAGGATGGCCAGCGATTGCCGCACCGCGCGCCGGCCGTGCATCAGCACCGGCACCAGCTCCTGCGGGTTGAGCGCGCGGTACGCCTCGGCGTGCTGCTGGCCGCCGTCGCGCAGCAGGTGCACCGGCAGCGCTTCGAAGGCCAGGCCCTTGAGCGCCAGGCCGGCGCGCACGCGGTAGGCGGCGCTGGACCGCCAGTACGTGTAAAGGCGCAGGGGCTCGTCCATCCGGCGTTCCTCTTCCATCCTCACACCTTAGCGCGGGGCCGCACGCGGCCGAGGCCGCCGGTCGCGGCCATGGCGCCGTCCGCCGGCTCAGCCGCCGGACGGCGGCTGCTGCTCGATGCGCTGGTCGATCGCGCCGAACAGGCTGCGGCCCTCGCGGTCCAGCATCTCGATGCGCACGCGGTCGCCGAACTTCAGGAACGGCGTGCTCGGCTTGCCGTCGCGCAGCGCCTCCACGGTGCGCCTTTCGGCGAAGCAGGACGCGCCGCGCGACACGTCGTGGTTGGCGATGGTGCCGGAGCCCACGATCGTGCCCGCCGCCAGCGGCCGGGTCCTGGCGGCATGGGCCACCAGCTGGGCGAAGTCGAACTGCATGTCCTCGCCCGCTTCCGGCGCGCCGAACCATTCGCCGTTGACGTGCGTCAGCAGCGGCAGGTGCAGCTTGTTGCCGCGCCAGGCCTCGCCCAGCTCGTCGGGGGTGACGAACACCGGCGACAGCGCGCTGCGCGGCTTGGACTGCAGGAAGCCGAAGCCCTTGGCCAGCTCGGCCGGGATGAGGTTGCGCAGGGACACGTCGTTGACCAGGCCGACGAGCTGGATGTGGCCGGCCGCCTGCTCCGGCGTGGCCGCCATCGGCACGTCGTCGGTCACCACCACGATCTCGGCTTCCAGGTCGATGCCGTAGTCCTCGCGGGTGACCCGCACCGGGTCGCGCGGGCCGAGGAAGCCGGCGCTGGTGGCCTGGTACATGAGCGGATCGGTGTAGAAGCTCTCGGGCACCTCGGCGCCGCGCGCGCGGCGCACCCGCTCCACGTGCGGCAGGTAGGCGCTGCCGTCGACGAACTCGTAGGCGCGCGGCAACGGCGCGGCCAGCGCGGCGTGGTCCAGCGCGAAGGCGCCTTCGGCCTCGCCGGCCTCCAGCGCGGCGGCCAGGGCGTTCAGGCGCGGCGCGGCGGCGTGCCAGTCGTCCAGCGCCTGCTGCAGCGTGGCGGCAATGCCGGTCGCGCGCACGGCGCGTGCCAGGTCGCGCGAGACCACCACCAGGGTGCCGTCGCGGCCACCCTCCTTCAGGGATCCGAGCTTCATCCGGGCTGTGCTCCTGCGGGCTGGGCCCGCGATTGTAGCGGCTGACCGGCAATGGTTTCACTGGAAACTTGACTGCCCGCAGATGAACGCGCGTCCGCGGCGGCCGGCAACCGGCAGTCGCATGGCGTAGAATCCGCCGCCTGATTGCCTGCGGCCGTCCGTTTCCCTCGGGATCCGGCCGGCGCCTCCCCGGAGGCGCCCCGCCCCACTCCGACGCCATTCGCGGCAATCGGGCCGGTGCCCTGCGCACCCGCCGTCCTTCCCTTCCCTCGCAGCGCGGTTCACGGGAACGCTCCGAGCCCCGGCCGGCAACGGCCAGGCCCGCCATGCCGCGGGCCGCTGCCATGGAGTCATTCCGAATGTCGTTCCAATCCCTGGGCCTGGCGCCCGCCCTGCTGCGCGCGCTGTCCGAGCAGGGGTACGAAACCCCCACCCCGATCCAGGAACAGGCCATCCCGCTGGTCCTGGAGGGCCACGACCTGCTGGCCGGCGCCCAGACCGGCACCGGCAAGACCGCCGCCTTCGGCCTGCCGCTGCTGCAGCGCCTGGCCGCCGAGCCCAACCGCACGCGCAGGCCCCGTGCGCTGGTGCTGACCCCCACCCGCGAGCTGGCGGTGCAGGTGCACGAGAGCCTGCGCGACTACTCCAAGTACCAGCGCGTGCCCGGCGCGGTGATCTACGGCGGCGTGGGCATGGGCAACCAGCTGGAGGCACTGCGCCGCGGCGTGGACCTGCTGGTCGCCTGCCCGGGCCGGCTGATCGACCACATCGAGCGGCGCAGCGTGGACCTCTCGGGCATCGAGGTGCTGGTGCTGGACGAGGCCGACCGCATGCTGGACATGGGCTTCCTGCCGTCGATCAAGCGCATCCTGGCCAAGCTGCCCAGGCAGAACCGCCAGACCCTGCTGTTCTCGGCCACCTTCGCCGACCCGATCCGGCAGCTGGCGCTGGAGTTCATGCGCCAGCCGCGCGAGGTGATGGTGACCCCGCGCAACACCGTGGCCGAGACCATCGACCACCGCGTGCACCCGGTCGACGCCGGGCGCAAGCGCGAGCTGCTGCTGCACCTGCTGGCCGCCGACGCGCGCGTGCAGACCCTGGTGTTCGCGCGCACCAAGCACGGCAGCGACAAGCTGGC
This sequence comes from Pseudoxanthomonas sp., assembly GCA_035687185.1. Classification (GTDB taxonomy): domain Bacteria; phylum Pseudomonadota; class Gammaproteobacteria; order Xanthomonadales; family Xanthomonadaceae; genus Pseudoxanthomonas. The sequence goes on from DASRYN010000001.1 coordinate 4,701, forward strand.
GCACTTCCTGGAGAAGGCCGGCGTGCAGGCCGCGGCGATCCACGGCAACAAGAGCCAGAATCAGCGCCAGCGCGCCCTGAACGACTTCAAGGCCGGCAAGGTGAAGGTGCTGGTGGCCACCGACATCGCCGCACGCGGCATCGACATCGACCAGCTGCCGCGGGTGATCAACTTCGACCTGCCGATGGTGGCCGAGGACTACGTGCACCGCATCGGCCGCACCGGCCGCAACGGCGCCAGCGGCGAGGCCATCTCGCTGGTGGCGCAGGACGAGGCCAAGCTGCTGCGCCAGATCGTGCGCCTGCTCGGCCGCGACATGGACATCCGCGACGTGCCCGGCTTCGTCCCGGCCGTGCCGATCCGTTGGGGCAACAGCGCCCCGGGCAAGGCCGAGCAGCCCGGCGGCCAGCGCCCGCCGCGCAAGCCCGGCCGCGGCCGGCGCGGGCATCCCGGTGACGGCCAGCGGCATGCCCAGGCCCACGCCGGCCCGAAGAAGCACGCCGGCGAGCGCCGCCCGCAGCGGCGCAGCGACCGCCGCGACGGCTGAATCCCGCGCCGCGCCGCGATTGCCGTGGCGCGGCCGGCGCAACGACAATGCCGCGCATGGACATCTTCAAGGTCTTCACCCTCGAGGCGGCGCACCGCCTGCCCCACGTACCCGAAGGGCACAAGTGCGCGCGCCTGCACGGCCACTCGTTCCGGGTGGAAATCCACGTTTCCGGCGAACCGGACCCGCACACCGGCTGGGTGATGGACTTCGCCGACATCAAGGCGGCGTTCCGCCCGCTGTACGAGCAGCTGGACCACCATTACCTCAACGAGGTCGAGGGGCTGGAAAACCCGACCAGCGAGCGCCTGGCCGCATGGATCTGGGCGCGACTCAAGCCGTCCCTGCCCCAGCTGAGCGAGGTCGTGGTCCACGAGACCTGCACCTCGGGCTGCCGCTACCGCGGCTGACCGCGACGCCGCGGCGGCGATCCGCGGCCTTGGCACTCTCCTGAGGAAGCTTGCCCGGACCGGGCGCCCGGCAGGCAACGGCCGCAGCCGTGCACCGGCGCGCTTGCCGCCCTCCGCCGCCGGGAATCCGCGCGAACGGCCGGGTCCGAACCGCCCACCCGCGGCGCGGGAGACGCGGGACGCCGCCTAACTCATTGACAAATTGGCGTTTTCGGCGGATCGAAAATTTTTCGTCGCTCCTTGTTGCAATGCACAAAAAAACGGCGTATGCTGCGTCGCACCATAGAGGCAAATCCGTCACGGAGTCCGCCATGTCGTACCAGTTCAACGAGCAGTTCAGCGCCTACACCCACCAGTTCGCCGCCGTCGCCGCACGGGTGAACCGACTGGCCCTGGAAAACGCGGAAACGCTGTTCGGCGTGCAGCTGCGCACGCTGGAGAAGAACGTCGACGCCACCACCAGCTACCTGGGCGAGCTGGCCGAGGCCCGCGACCTGGACGCCTACCGCAGCCTGTGGCCGAAGGGCCTGCAGGTGGCGCGCGACAACGCCGAGCGCGTTGCCGCCGCCGGCCAGGAGGTGTTCGGCCTGACCCTGAAGACCACCGAGGCGCTGGGTCAGCTGGCCAAGAGCCAGTTCGAGGCCGCCGCCGACCAGGCGCAGGCGACCACCGCCAAGGCGACCAAGACCGCCAAGCGCTGATCGCTTCGACAGCTTCAACGTCTTTGCGCGGCTCCCCTCCCCCGCGCAAACCGGACCCGGCAGCTCCCTCCCGCTGCCGGGTCTTTTTATGCCCGGGCGATGGCGTCCGGCGACAGCCGCGCGGCCAGCGCCGCGGGTTCGGGCGCCGGGGCGTAGGGCAGGTGGCCGAGGCACGGGGCGGGCAGCCGCGCCGCCAGCAGCGCCAGGTTCTCCTCGCGGCAGGCCATCTGCGGATCGACCTCGGTGGCGATCCAGCCCACCAGGCGGGCGCCGTCGGCGACGATGGCTGCCGCGCTCAGCCGCGCGTGATTGAGGCAGCCCAGGCGCATGCCCACCACCAGGACCACCGGCAGGTCCAGCGCGCGCACCAGGTCGCGCTGGTCCAGCGTGGCCGACAGCGGCGCGGCCCAGCCGCCGACGCCCTCGACCACCACCAGCCCGGCCTGCGCGCGCAGCCGCGCGAAGGCGGCCTGCAGCGGCGCCAGCGTCACCTCGGTGCCGGCCGCGCGCGCGGCCAGTTCCGGCGCCAGCGGCTCGGGCAGGGCGACGGGGTTGAGGTCGGCGTAGTCCGGGCGCGGCTCGCTGGCGGCCTGCAGCGCCAGCGCGTCGGCGTTGCGCCAGCCGTCGGCGGTGCGCTCGCAGCCGCTGGCCACGGGCTTCATGCCCACCGCGCGCAGGCCTCGCGCGCGCAGCGCGTGCAGCAGGGCGCAGCTGGCGAGGGTCTTGCCGGCGCCGGTGTCGGTGCCGGTGACGTAGAGGCGGTCGATTCCGTGCAGGTCCATGGTGCGGTGTCGCGAACAGGATTCGGCCCGGGCGCGGGCCACGCGGGCGGCATGATACGCAGCGTGCCGGCGCCGTGCGCCGCGGGCGCGCGCCGGCGGCGTTACCATGGGCGCATGTCCTTCTCCGCCATCCCCCTCACCGGCGACAAGCCGGAACAGTACCGCCAGCTGCTGGACCAGGCGCGCGCGCTGCTCGCCGGCGAGCGCGACCGCGTCGCCAACGCCGCCAACCTCTCCGCGCTGGTCTACCACGCCCTGCCGGAACTCAACTGGGTGGGCTTCTACTTCCACGACGGCAACGAGCTGGTGGTGGGCCCGTTCCAGGGCCTGCCGGCCTGCGTGCGCATCCCGCTGGACAAGGGCGTGTGCGGCGCCGCCGCGCGCACGCGGCGGACGCAGCGGGTGGCCGACGTGCACGCCTTCCCGGGCCATATCGCCTGCGACGCGGCCTCGCGCTCGGAGATCGTGATCCCGCTCCTGGACGGCGAGCGCCTGCTGGGCGTGTTCGACCTCGACAGCCCGGTGCCGGACCGCTTCGACGCCGACGACCAGCACGGCCTGGAAGCCATCGCCGCGGCGTTCGTGGCCTCGCTGCGATGAGCACCGCGGGCCTGCGCAACATCGGCCCCAAGAGCGCGGCCTGGCTGCGCCAGGTGGGCCTGCGCACCGCCGAGGATCTGGCCGCCGCCGGCCCGGTGCAGGCCTTCCTGAAGGTCCGCCGCGCGGGCTTCAAGCCCAGCCTCAACCTGCTCTACGCGCTGGAAGGCGCGCTCGCCGGCAGCCACTGGCACGACGTGCCCGAGCCGCGCCGCCGCCAGCTGCTGGCCGAACTGGAAGCGGCCAGCGCGGCGCTGCCGCCGGCGCGCGGCCTGCCGGTGGCCGGCCCGGTGAGTACCTCGTACCGACGCGACGACGATGCCGCCGACGCCCTGGAGGCTGCCGTCCCGGACGACGCCGGCGAGGACGAAGGCGAAGGCCGCTGAGCCGCGCCACGCCGCCGCCGATCGCATACAATCGCCCCGCTGCAAGGTGACCCGCCGGCGTCCGCCGGCCGGGTTGAAACGGGAAGCCGGTGCGTCCTCGGACCAGGCCGGCGCTGCCCCCGCAACGGTAGGCGACCCCAACGCCGCGACATCCGCCACTGTGCACCGCACGGGAAGGCGTCGCGGCCGGAACCGTCCGGTTCCGGGTCGCGAGCCCGGAGACCGGCCTTGCGGAACACACAGGTTGCGATGCGGAGGGCGTCGCGGCGTGCCGGCGCCGCGCGCGCCCGTCCGCTCGTGCAGCTCCTCCGTCCGCGGCTTCCCGACGCCCCACGCATGGAGTTGCCGATGACGTTCCGTCCCACCACTGCCCTGTCCCTCGCCGTCGCGCTGGCCCTGTCCGCGCCCGCGCGCGCCGACGACGCCACCGACCTGGACGAGGTGCTGGTCACCTCCACCCGCACCGAGATCGCGCTGCGGGACAGCCTCTCGCCGGCGCAGGTGATCGACCGCGCCGAGATCGAACGCAGCCAGGCCACCACCCTGCCCGAGCTGCTGGCCGGCCGCGCCGGCATCAACCTGGCCAACACCGGCGGCGCGGGCAAGCAGACCTCGCTGTTCCTGCGCGGCGCCGGTTCCAACCAGCTGCTGGTGCTGGTGGATGGCGTGCGTATCGGCTCGGCGACCGCCGGGCTGCCGGCGCTGCAGGACATCCCGGTGGAGCAGATCGAGCGCATCGAGATCGTGCGCGGCCCGCATTCGAGCCTGTACGGCGCCGATGCCATCGGCGGCGTGATCCAGGTCTTCACCCGCCGCGACCGCGGGCCGGCGCAGCCGCGGCTGATGTTCGGCGCGGGCAGCCACGGCCTGCGCGAGGCCAGCGCGGGCGTGGGGCTGGGCGGCGAGCGCGGCTGGTTCGGCGCCGACGTGGCGTTCCAGCGCACCGACGGCATCGACGCCTGCTCGGGCACCGCCGCCGGCTGGGGCGCCGGCTGCTTCGCCGACGACCCCGACCGCGACGGCTACCGCAGCCGTTCGGCCACGCTGCGCGGCGGCGCGCGGCTGGCCCCGGGCTGGACGCTGGAGGGGAGCGCGCTGCACGCGGCCGGCTACAACCACTTCGACGGCAGCTGGGCCGACTATTCGGAGACCGAGCAGCGCGTGTACTCGGGCCGGCTGCGCTACGCGCCCTCGCGCGCCCTGTCGCTGCAGGCCACCGTCGGCCGCAGCTACGACGACTCGCAGGACTACGGCGCCCCCGGCCACGTCGGCGGCCTGACCACGCGCCGCGACCAGGCCTCGCTGCAGGGCGACGTCGGCCTGGCCGAGGGCCAGACGCTGACCGCCGGCGCCGACTGGCTGGAGGACCGCATCGAGGGCACCACCGCCTACGACGTCGACCGCCGCGACAACGTCGGCGTGTTCGCCGAATACCAGGGCCGCTTCGGTGCCCAGCGGCTGCAGGCCGGCCTGCGCCACGACGACAACGCGCAGTTCGGCAGCCACGCCACCGGCAACCTCGGCTGGGGCTGGCAGCTGGGCGGCGGCCTGCGGCTGTCGGCGCGCTACGCCACCGGCTTCCGCGCGCCCAGCTTCAACGACCTCTACTACCCCTACTACGGCAATCCGTCGCTGCGGCCGGAGGAATCGGAGAACCTCAACCTCGGCCTGTCGGGCGAGCACGGCGACTGGCACTGGAGCCTGGACCTGTTCGAGAACCGCATCGACGACCTGGTCAGCTACGACGCCTCGACCTCGCTGCCCGGCAACATCGACCGCGCGCGCCTGCGCGGCGGCGAGCTGACGCTGGCCGGGCAGTTCGCCGGCTGGGACCTGTCGGCGCAGTACAGCCACGTCGACCCGCGCAACCGTTCCGACGGCCCCAACCGCGGCAACCTCCTGCCGCGCCGCGCGCGCGACAGCGGCCGCATCGACCTGGACCGGCGCTTCGGCGCGGTGGCGCTGGGCGCCACGCTCAAGGCCGCGGCCGGCCGCTACGACGACGCGGCCAACACCGCGCGGGTGGGCGGCCACGCCACGCTGGACCTTCGCTTCGAATACGCGCTGCATCCCGACTGGACGCTGCTGGCGCGGGTGACCAACCTGTTCGACCGCGACTACCAGGTGGTGGACTGGTACAACCAGCCCGGCCGCGAGTTCGGCATCAACCTGCGCTGGCGCCCGGCGCGCTGAGCGCGGCGGTCCGGCGCCGTGCGCGGCGCCGGACCGGCCTCCGCCGGGCGACGGAGCTTTCCGCCTGCGGGGCCGCGGCGGCGCGGGGCCCTGCCTATACTGCCGGCGTCCTTCCCCCCACGGACGCCCCCATGCCTGTCAGCCGCGCCCTCGTGGCCAGCAACGACGCGCCGCGCCTGGTGCGCACCCTCGCCAACCACTGGCGCCACCGTTTCACGGTGCGCCGTGACGACGACACCCACGCCCACGTCCCCTTCACCGAGGCCGGCGGCGCCGACTTCCAGGTGGAGGACGGCGCGCTGCGCATCCGCGTGGTCCACGAGGACGCCGCGGGCATGGCGCAGCTGCGCGGAGTGATCGAGTCGCACCTTCAGCGCTTCGCCCGCGAGGAGACCCTGGTCTTCGACTGGCGGGACTGAGCGGCGACACCGCACTCCGCCGCGCGTGCCCGCTCGCCCGCTACGGCGGGAACAGGTCGCCCTGCGGCACGGTTTCCTCCGGCTCGCGGAAGCCGGACAGGCCCACGCCCACCAGGCGGTAGCGCGTGTCCGGCGGCAGCGCCACGCGCGCGCGCAGGGCCAGCGCGATGCCGGCCAGCGCGTCCGCCGAGGCCGGCGGATGCTCCGACGTGTGGCTGCGCGTCAGGATGCGGAACTGCGCGGTCTTGAGCTTGAGCACCACCGTGCGCGCCACCCGCGGCGTCTTCCGCGACGCTTCCCACGTCTTCCCCGCCAGCTGCCGGATCGCCGGCTCCAGGGCGTCCAGCGGCAGGTCGTCGGCGAAGGTGTCCTCCGAGGACACCGACTGCACCGGCTGATCCGGCGCCACCGGGCGCTCGTCGATGCCGCGCGCACGGCGGTACAGCGAGGCGCCGAAGCTACCAAAGTGCCACTGCAGCGTTTCCAGCGGCAGCGCACGCAGCTCACCCACCGTGGCCACGCCCAGCGCCTCCAGCCGCGCGCGCATCACCTTGCCCACGCCCGGGATGGTGCCCACCGGCAACGGCGTCAGGAAGCGCTCCACCTGCTGCGGGCGGATCACGAACAGACCGTCGGGCTTGCGCCAGTCCGAGGCGATCTTGGCCAGGAACTTGTTGGGCGCCACGCCCGCCGAGGCGGTCAGCGCGGTCTCCTCGCGGATCTGCGCGCGGATGGCCTCGGCCACCGCGGTGGCGCTGGGCAGGCCGGACCGCGGCACGGTGACGTCCAGGTAGGCCTCGTCCAGCGACAGCGGCTCCACCAGGTCGGTGTGGCGCAGCAGGATCCCGCGCACCTGGCGCGAGACGGCCTTGTAGCGCGGGAAGTCCGGGGGCACGAACACCGCGTCCGGGCACAGCCGCTCGGCGCGCAGCGCCGGCATCGCCGAGCGCACGCCGAACCGGCGCGCCTCGTACGAGGCCGCGCACACCACCGAGCGAGCGCCGCGCCAGGCCACCACCACCGGGCGCCCGCGCAGCGCCGGATCGTCGCGCTGCTCCACCGACGCGTAGAACGCGTCCATGTCCACGTGGATGATCTTGCGCTGCGGTGCCGCGTCCGGATTCACCCCGCCATTGTGCCCGCGCCGCCGCGGCCCGGCGCGGCCGTGAAGGGCGGCGTCACGCCGGCCGCGCCACCATCCCTGCGGGCGGCCGCGGCGCGCGCCGGGCGCCAGGCGCAGCCTGAACACACGCCCGCGTATGTCTAAAGCATTTGATTGAAACGATCCTCGTCAGGCACGCTTTGGCGGTTTAGCTTTCCCGGAACCCTCATGAATCGCGCTTCCTCGTTCACCCGCGAGCAGCTGGTCGCCAGCGGCCGCGGTGAACTGTTCGCCTCCGGCGATGCCCGCCTTCCCGCCGATCCGATGCTGATGTTCGACCGGATCGTGGAGATCAACGACCACGGCGGCACCCACGGCAAGGGCCTGGTCCGCGCCGAACTCGACATCCGCCCGGACCTGTGGTTCTTCCAGTGCCACTTCATCGGCGACCCGGTGATGCCCGGCTGCCTGGGCCTGGACGCGATGTGGCAGCTGGTGGGCTTCTACCTGACCTGGCTGGGCGCGCCCGGCCGCGGCCGCGCCCTGGGCTGCGGCGAGGTGAAGTTCACCGGCCAGGTGCTGCCCAGGGCGAAGCTGGTGACCTACGAGGTGGACATCAGCCGCGTGATCAACCGCAAGCTGGTGATGGCGCAGGCCGACGCCCGCATGCTGGTGGACGGCCGCGAGATCTACACCGCCAAGGACCTGCGCGTGGGCCTGTTCACCTCCACGGAGGATTTCTGAGCATGCGCCGCGTCGCGATCACCGGCATGGGCATCGTCTCCTGCCTGGGCAACGACCTGGACACGGTCTCGGCCGCGCTGCGCGAGGGCCGCCCGGGGATCCGCAGCCTGCCCGACTCGGTCGAGCGCGGCCTGCGCAGCCAGGTCGGCGGCCCGGTCGACCTGGACCTGGAGGCGGCCATCGACCGCAAGCTGCGCCGCTTCATGAGCGACGCGGCCGCGTACAGCTACGTGGCCATGCGCGACGCCATCGCCGACGCCGGCCTGGACGAGGCGCAGGTCAGCCACCCGCGCACCGGGCTGATCGCCGGCTCCGGCGGCGGCTCGAGCCGCTGGCAGGTGGAGACGGCCGACCTGCTGCGCGAGCGCGGCGTGCGCAAGGTCGGCCCGTACATGGTGCCGCGCACGATGTGCTCCACCGTCTCGGCCAACCTGGCCACCGCGTTCTCGATCAAGGGCCTGAGCTATTCCATCGGCGCGGCCTGCGCCACCTCGGCGCACTGCATCGGCGCGGCCGCCGACCTGATCCGCCACGGCGCGCAGGACGTGGTCTTCGCCGGCGGCGGCGAGGACCTGGACTGGACCATGACGGTGATGTTCGACGCCATGGGCGCGCTGTCGTCCGCGTTCAACGACCGCCCCGAAGCGGCCTCGCGCCCGTACGACGCGGACCGCGACGGCTTCGTCATCGCCGGCGGCGGCGGCATGCTGGTGCTGGAGGACTGGGACCACGCCGTGGCCCGCGGCGCGCGTATCCACGCCGAGCTGGTCGGCTATGGCGTGACCTCGGACGGCGCGGACATGGTGGCGCCCTCCGGCGAGGGCGCGGTGCGCTGCATGCGCATGGCCCTGGAGGGCGTGGAGCGGCCGGTGGACTACCTCAACACCCACGGCACCTCCACGCCGCTGGGCGACATCACCGAGCTCAACGCGGTGCGCGAGGTGTTCGGCGAGGACGTACCGCCGCTGTCCTCGACCAAGGCGCTGTCCGGCCATTCGCTGGGCGCGGCCAGCGTGCACGAGGCGATCTACTGCCTGCTGATGATGCGCGACGGTTTCATCGCCGGCTCGGCCAACATCGAGACCCTGGACCCGAAGGCAGAGGGCTTCCCCATCGTGCGCCAGACCCGCGCCGCGCGGCTGGACACGGTGATGTCCAACAGCTTCGGCTTCGGAGGGACCAACGGCACCCTGGTGTTCGGGCGGGCCTGAGGGCCGCGGTGGTGGCACGCAAAAAAGCCCGGCTTCGGCCGGGCTTTTTCCTTTGGGTCCCGGATCGGAACGACTGCAAGCGGAGGCGTCCTGGGAGGCGCTGCAGGCTGAAGCCCGCGGGCCGGGTCTCCGGCGCGTTACGCCGCCATGCCGCTGTGGCGCAGCAGGGCGTCGATCCGGGGCGCGCGGCCGCGGAAGGCGGTGAAGTTCTCCAGCGCGCTGCGGCTGCCGCCGCGGGAAAGGACCTCGCGCAGGAAGCGGGCGCCGGTCTCGGCGATGCGGTCGGGCGCCTCCTCGAAGGCGGCATAGGCGTCGGCGCTGAGCACTTCGGCCCACTTGTAGCTGTAGTACCCGGCCGCGTAGCCGCCGGCGAAGATGTGGCTGAACTGGTGCGGGAAGCGGTGCCAGGACGGCGCGCGGTTGACCGCCACCTCGTCGCGCACCCGCTCCAGCAGGTCCATGGCGTCGTCGCGCGCCGGGTCGAAGCGGCTGTGCAGCTCCATGTCGAACAGTGCGAACTCCAGCTGCCGCACGGTCTGCATGCCGCTCTGGAAGTTGCGTGCGGCGAGCATGCGGTCGAACAGCTCGCGCGGCAGCGGCGCGCCCGTGTCCACGTGCGCGGTCATCGCCTGCACCCGCTCCCACTCCCAGCAGAAGTTCTCCATGAACTGGCTGGGCAGCTCCACCGCGTCCCACTCCACGCCGTTGATGCCGGCCACCGGCAGCTCGCCCACCGCGGTGAGCAGCTGGTGCAGGCCGTGGCCCATCTCGTGGAACAGGGTCGTCACTTCCTGGTGGGTGAAGGTGGCCGGCTGGCCGTCCACGCCGCGGCCGAAGTTGCATACCAGGTAGACCAGCGGGGTCTGCGTGCCGCGGGCGGTGTCGCGGCGGTTGCGGCAGTCGTCCATCCAGGCGCCGCCACGCTTGCCCTCGCGCGCGTAGAGGTCCAGGTAGAACTGGCCGAGCAGCCGCCCGGAGGCGTCCTCGACCCGGTAGAAGCGCACGTCCGGGTGCCAGGCCGGCGCGTGGTCCTCGCGCACGCGCACGCCGTACAGCGATTCGATCACCCCGAACAGGCCCGCCAGCACCCTGGGCTCGGTGAAGTACTGCTTCACCTCCTGCTCGGAGTAGCTGTAGCGCGCCTGCTTGAGCTTCTCGCCGGCATGGGCCAGGTCCCAGGGCTGCAGCGTGTCCAGGCCCAGCGCATCGCGGGCGAAGGCCTCCAGCTCGGCGCGGTCGCGCCTGGCGAACGGCAGCGCGCGGCCGGCCAGGTCGCGCAGGAAGGCCAGGACCTCGTCCGGCGTCTGCGCCATCTTGGTCGCCAGCGAGTACTCGGCGTAGCCGGCAAAACCCAGCAGTGCGGCCAGTTCGGCGCGCAGGGCCAGGATGCGCCCGATCAGCGGGCCGTTGTCCAGCTCGGCCGGGCCGGCCTCGGAGGCGCGCAGGCCGTGGGCCCGGTAGAGCGCCTCGCGCAGGCCGCGGTCGTCGGCATAGGCCTGCACCGGCAGGTAGCAGGGCATCTGCAGGGTGAGCTTCCAGCCTTCGCGGCCGTCCTTCTCCGCCGCCGCGCGCGCGGCGGCGACCACCTCGGCGGGCAGGCCGGACAGGCGCGCCGGGTCATCGACGTGGAGCGCAAAGGCGTCGGTGGCGTCCAGCACGTTCTGCGCGAAGCGGGCCGAGAGCGCGGCCAGTTCCTCCTGGATGGCGGCGAAGCGCGCCTTGGCCGCCGGCTCCAGCTCGGCGCCGCCGAGGCGGAAATCGCGCAGCGCGTTCTCCACGGCCTTGCGCCGCGCCGGGCCGTAGCCGGCGTACTCCGGCGATTGCGCCAGGGCGCGGTACTGGGCGTAGAGCGCCAGGTTCTGGCCCAGCGCGCTGCCGAACCGGGTCACCTTCGGCAGGTTGGCGTTGTAGGCCTCGCGCAGCTCCGGGGTGTTGACCACCGCCTGCAGGTGGGCGACCTGGCCCCAGGCCCGCCACAGCCGCTCGGTGGCGTCCTCCAGCGGCACCACGAAGCTGTCCCACGTCACCGGGGCCACGCGCTCGGCGGCGACCACGGCGGCCTCGGCCTCGGCCAGCAGCCGCTCGATGGCCGGGCCGACGTGGTCGGGGCGGATGGCGTCGAAGCGCGGCAGGCCGGAGAAGTCGAGCAGCGGGTTGTCCATGGCAGGCGTGGCCGTGAGGGGAACGGGAGACCTAACACATGCGCGCGATGGCCGCCGAAATCAACCGGGCCGGGCCGGCGCCCCCACGCCCGCACGGGCCGTGGTTCAAGCGGCGGTCACAGGTCGCCGCAGGCCGCCAGCCCGGGCAGCGGCGCCCCGTCCACCGCCGCGGCGATGGCACGGTCGGCCGCCTCCACGTCGATGCCCTGCCGCGCGTACCAGGCCGGCTCGTAGTAGCTGTGCGCGTAGCGCTCGCCGCTGTCGCAGAGGATGGCGACGATGGACCCGCGGCGGCCCGTCTGCTGCATGGCCTGCGCGGCCCGCAGCACGCCCACGAAGTTGGTGCCGGTGGAGCCGCCCACGCGGCGGCCCAGCACCTTGCTGACGTGGCGCATGGCCGCCAGGCTCAGCGCGTCGGGCACCTTGACCATCGCGTCCACGCAGCCGGGAATGAAGCTCGGCTCCACCCGCGGCCGCCCGATGCCCTCGATGCGCGAGCCGCCCGGCAGGGCCAGCGCGGGGTCCGCCCGGCCTTCGCGCGCGCCGCGGTAGTAGTCGTAGAACACCGAGGTCTCCGGGTCGGCGCACAGCACGCGGGTGCGGTGGCGGCGGTAGCGCACGTAGCGGCCCAGGGTGGCGCTGGTGCCGCCGGTGCCCGGCCCGCACACCAGCCATTCCGGCACCGGATGCGGCTCCTCGGCCATCTGCTTGAAGATGGATTCGGCGATGTTGTTGTTCGCCCGCCAGTCGGTGGCGCGCTCGGCGTAGGTGAACTGGTCCATGAAGTGGCCGCCGGTCTCGCGCGCCAGGCGCTCGGACTCGGCGTTGATCGAGCACGCGCTCTCGACCAGGTGGCAGCGCCCGCCCTGGAACTCGATGGCCGCGATCTTCTCCGGCGAGGTGCCGGCCGGGATCACCGCGATGAACGGCAGGCCCAGCAGCCGCGCGAAGTACGCCTCGGACACCGCGGTCGAGCCGCTGGAGGCCTCGACCACCGTGCTGCCCTCGCGCAACCAGCCGTTGGCCAGCGCGTACAGGAACAGCGAGCGCGCCAGCCGGTGCTTGAGGCTGCCGGTGGGATGGCTGGATTCGTCCTTCAGGTACGCGTCGATCCCCGGCCAGCCCGGCAGGGGCAACGGGATCAGGTGGGTGTCGGCCGAGCGGTTGAAGTCGGCCTCGATCTTCCGGATGGCGCTGGCCACCCAGTCGCGGTGGGACATGGCGGGTGCGGGCGTGCGGAAAGCCGCATTCTAGGCCGGATCGGGGGTGGGACTCCTACCCGGGCAGGTGCGGGTCCAGGGATTCCTGCTCGAGCAGCAGCGGACGCGCGCGCAGGGCGACGGCCACCTCGTCCCAGCCGGCGCGTGCGGCATGGCGACACATCGCCTCGAGGGTCGCTTTTCCCGGCACCGGCGCGGCCTTCGCGACAGCCGCGGGCAACGCTTCGGGCGTCATCATCCAGGGCCTCAGTTCGCACCCGGCCGCGCGCGCGGTTTCGGCCAGGACCGCGGCGATGCGGAAGCCGCCTTCGTCGATGTCCCCCCAATGCCGTACTGTCGCCATCGCCGACAACCCCTCCAGAATGCGCGCGTAGGCCGCTCGCCAGAGCGGCGACGGCATGCCGCCGGTGTAGAGCAACAGCAGTTCAGGACGCGAGGCAGCCATCCGTGCGGCATCGTGGAAGCTGGCCAGGTTCTCGACGGTGAGCAGCACGCGGGCTTGGCTATGCAGGGTCCGCAGCGTTTCCGCAGGCAGGCCGAGATAGGGCCGGCGCAACGGCAGCGGCCCGTCATCCAGCATCACCTCGCCCGCGCCGGCCAGCAGCATCGGCTGCGGCTCCCGGCGCAGGCCCAGCGCCGACCAGATGTGCTCCTTCTCCAGCCCACTGGCCGCCAGCTCGCCGGTGACCAGCAGGTCGAGCCAGGCGGTCAGGCTTTCCAGATGCTTGCTGCGGCCGCTGCCGAACAGGCGCACGCTCTCCCGGCGCAGGATCCGCTCGTCGGCGGTATCGGCCTGCCGCGCCCGCGCCACGCGCGCGGCATCGGCCAGGTCCGCGGCCGCTTCCGGCCCACACCCGCGGACCTTGCGTCCGTCCGCCCAGGCCCGCAGCACTTCCTCGAGGACAGGAAAACGCGGCGACCAGGGCGCCAGCACCGCGACGGCCGCGGCCACCCGTTGCTCCAGCAGCTCCACGCGCAGCTCGCGCGCCAGCGCGGGCAAGTCGGCGACTGTCAGGCGCAACAGGCGCTGGCCGTCGTCACGGTGGTCGTCGCGTTCGACCGCGATCGCGCCCGCCCGCTCGGCCAGGGCGATGCGCGCATGGAAGGCCTCGAACTCGGCGACGCCGCGCAGGGCGCGATACTCGGCGCCGTCGCGCTTGCCGGTCATCGGCAGCGTGGCCGGCTCCGGATCGCCGGCCAGGCGCGCGGCCTCGGCCCGGCGCAGCAGCCGTTCCAGCACGCGCCTGGCCGGGCTGTCGTCCTCGCCGGCCCCCGCGCTCACGTCGCCGCCTGTTCGCGTTCGATCCGCGCGGTCTCGGCCGCCAGCAGTTCCGGATGCAGGTCGAACTGGTCCGACAGCAGCAATTCGCGTGCCGCGGCCTTGACCTCGATCCGCTCGGCCTGGAGCAGGTCGCCGTCGCGGAACAGTTCGATGTAGCTGTCGAGTACGCCGCTGAGCGTGCCCTGGGCGGTGTCCGGCGCGGCCAGCACCAGCTGCAGGCCCAGCGAGCGCAGGTAGTTGGTGGTGGCGCGCGCGTTCTGGGCGTCGATCTTGTCGCCGAACTCGTCCAGCAGGATCAGTCCCAGCCCGCCCGGATGAGCCTCACTCTTGCCGTAGGCCGCCGCCAGCGCGGCGCCGGCGATCACGTACAAAGGCGCGCGGTGTTCGCCGCCCGACCCCGAACGCATGCGCTCGCTGAGGGTGCCGATCACCCGCTCGTCCTGGCGGATCTGGACCTCGAAGCGGAAGAAGCGGCGGTAGTCGTCCAGCGGCGACTGTGCGCTGCGGGCGTTGTCCTCGACCAGCTCGCGGAACGCCGGCGGCACCTCGCCGGCGCTGCCGAACAGGGTGTCCTCCTCGCCGGCATCGGTGGCGCGTTGGATGAAGCGGTGCAGGTCGCGGAATTCCGGCAGCACCTCGTAATGGAACTGGTAGCGCTCGTTGTTGGAGAACGCCGGACTCGAACGCAGGGTGCGGTTGAGGGTGGCGATCTGGCCCTTGAGCCGGGTGAAGTTGTCGTACAGGGTCGAGGCCACGCCGGCACGGAAGGTTTCCACCGCGGTGGCGTAGGCCTGGTCGGCCTCGCCCTGGTAGCGGACCAGCTCGGTGTCGCGCAGCTGGGCCAGCTCGCGCTGCAGCAGGGCCAGCGCCGGGCGCCAGGCGTCGGCCTCGAAACCCAGCTCAACCCGGTGGTCGCGGGCGTACTGCGCCAGCGCTCCCCAGGCCTGCGGCAACAAGCTGCCGGCCTTGCCCTCGGCGTCGGCCGCGCGCTCCTCGCAGCGGCGCATGCGCTCTTCCAGCGACGGATACTTGCCGTCCAGCTCCTCGCGCTGGCGCTCGACCCGGTTCGGGTCCACGTCCGGGTGGTTGAACGCCTCCACCGCGCGCCGGGCGACCCGCTCCTCCTGCTCGCGCAGGCCCTCGAACAGGCGCCGGGCCTGTTCCAGCGCGCTGCCGGCCACCGCTTCCTGGCCGATCAGGGCCTCGCTGCGCCGCTCGCTCTCCTGCAACTGCTCGCCCAGTCCGCGCACCTGTTCGGACAGGCGCAGCAGATCGGGGTCGAGCGCGGCCTGGCGGCTGTCCACTGCCTGGTGGTAGCGCCCGGCCAGCTGCCGGTGTTCCAGCGCGCGCTCATGCAAGGCCTGGGCGAAGGCCTCGGCATCGGCCAGCCGGGCCAGGCCGCGCTGGCTTTCCTCGGCCTGGCGCAGCTGCGGCTCGATCCGGCGCAGGCGCGCTTCAGCAGCCTCGATCTCGGCGTGCAACTGGCGGGCGCGGTTGCGGTTGTCGCTGGCGCCGATCCTCAGTTCGCCCACGCCCGGCAGGCGCAGACGTTCGATGCTGCCGCCACGGGCCAGCAGGCCATCGCGGGTCAGGCCCTGGCGGCTGCGCACCAGCTCGGCTTCGCTCTCCACGCAGCGCAGCTCGCCGAGCTGGCGGCGCAGGAAGGCCAGGGCCGCCGGATCGTCGCCCTGCAGCAGCGCGGCCACGCTGTCGGCCGCGGGCGCGTCGCCGCCGCGGCCGCTGCGCGCATGCGAGGACAGCGCCAGCTTGACCCCGTATACCGCCCGCCCGCCATGCAGGCCGCGATACAGCTTCACCGCGCGCTCCTCGTCGGCGGCCGGCACCAGCAGGGCTTCGACGTTGCTGCGCAGGTAAGCCTCGATCGCCGGCTGCCAGGCCGGATCGGCGACCTTGACCAGGTCGCAGACCGGGACCGCGGCGATGTCGGCGTCGCGCAGGTAGCCCATCAGCCGGGCGGTGTCCGGGTGCAGCTCGGACTGGCCGGCGGCCAGGCGCTTGTGGTTCTGGCGCGCGGCGACCAGGGCGTCGCGGGCCTTGTCGTGGGCGGCGTGGAGTTCGCGTGCATGGCGCTCGGCCGCCGCCAGCAGCGGCGCGGCCGCCCGCAGCGCCTGCCGGGCCTGGCCATGCAGCGCCTCGGGCGACCACGGCAGCGCGTCCTCGGCGGCCAGTGCCGCCAGCGCCGCCTGCCAGCCCTCCCAGTCGGCGCGGGTGCTGCCGAGCAGGCCGGCATCCACGTCCTCCAGACCGAGCGCGCCGAGCTGGCGCAGCTGCGCGGCGACGAAGCCGACTTCGCGCTGCAGGTCCTTCTTCAACTGGGCCAGGCGCTCGCGGTCGCGCCCGGCCAGTGCGTCGAGCCGGGCCTGCTCGCCGTAACCTTCGCTGCCCTGCAGGCGGGCCTTGGCCCGGGCGTGCTCCTCGCGCAGCAGGTCGCGCTCGCCGCGCACCTCGGCCAGGCGCAGGCGGGTGTCGGCAAGGTGCGCTTCGGCCGCGCCCACGCCCTGCTCGGCCTGGTCCAGCTGCTCGCCGTAAAGGTCGCGCGCGTACTCGGCCGCCAGGGCGCGGCTGGACGCCCCGCGCGCGGCCTGGGCCGCGATCTTCGCGTACTGCTGTTCCACCTCCTCGGCCGCGCCGATCCGCTGCCGCACCTGCTCGATCCTCTCCTTGATCTGGCGGAAGCTGTCGAGCAGGGCGCGGAAGCGGGCGATGTCGGTAGGCCGGTCCTCGGCCACCAGGGTGCGCACGAACAGGTCCACATCCTCGACCCGCTGCAGGTTGAGCGCGTTGAGGAAGGCCTTGCGGTAGGCGTTGAGGTCGGGATTGGCGGCCGGGCCGGCGCGCAGGCGCAGCAGCAGATCGCGGACGAAGCGCTCGCCGGTGGCTTGCAGCTGCAGGCTGGTGCCGGCCTCCTTGCAGCGGCGGGTGGCGTGTTCGCGGAACGTGGCCCAGGCCAGCGGCAGTTCCTTGCCCTTGACCCGCTCCAGGTGCTCGTCCAGTTCCAGGGCCACGCCCGGCAGCAGGTACAGGCCGTGGACGCGATGCTCGGGCTCGTCGGCCGAGGCGCCGAGGGCAATGCCGGCGGTCAGCGCCTCGCCCGTGTCCTGGTCGCGGAACACCAGCGAGATGTAGCTGGTGGCGGTGCGGCGCTTGCGCCCGTCCTCGCCGCTGCGGTACACGCCCAGGCAGTAGTCGCGGATGCTGCGCGCGCGGTGGCTGCCGCCGGCCTGGGCGTTGAAGCGGATGCGGCTGCGGTCGCCACCCAGCAGCACGATCTGCAGCGCATCCAGCAAGGCGCTCTTGCCGGCGCCGTTGGGGGCGATGATCGCGCTGGTCGGGTCCAGCGCCAGGCTCTGCGCCTCGAACAGGAAGAACTGGACCAGGTGCACGCGCTCAAGCAGCTGCATCGTCGCCCTCCGCCTCGTCGTCGGCATCGCCGCGGTTGTGCTGGTCCAGCCGCTGCAGCCACTGTTCGCCGACCAGGTCGACGATGGCCGGACGCACCCGCAGGTGGAACGGCTGCGGATCCTCGCCGTCCGAATCGACCAGGCGGCAGGCGCCCCAGCGCTTGAGCGTGCGCGCCAGCGCGCGCAGCGCGCCGGTGTCGGGCATGGCGCGGCCCGTCAGCGCCTGCCAGGCTTCCTGCAGTTCCGGCAGCTCGACCACCACCTCGCCCTGGTCCTCGATCAGGCCCTGGCGCATGGCCTCGTCGTAGCGCTGGCGCAGGACCAGCAGGGCCAGGGTCTCGTCCAGGGTCACTGCCACCCCCTCGGCATGCGCCGGCAGCGCGACCAGGTAGCGGTAGTGGGCGTTGCGCTCCAGGCGGATGCCCAGCGGTTCCAGCGCGGCCCGGAAATCCTCCAGGTGGTCCTCGACCAGGTGGTAGGCCACCCGCGCGCGCGGGTCGGAGGCGTACAGCACCTGCTCGGTGGCCAGGCGGTAGGCGGCGCGCTCGAAGTCCTGCACGGCGTACAGGCCGTTGGAATTCTGGCTGAGGACGTTCCAGCTGCGTTTCATGCGGATTCCAGGGGACGGGCGCCGGTGCGCATCAGGCGGAAGCGCGGGCCGTGCAGGTAGTCGTTGCCCGTATCGGGGCCGTGGTCGACCAGCTCGACCCGGAAGCCGCGCAGCAGCCGGCCGAGCGGATCCTCGCGGCGCAGGCCGCCGATGCGATGGCTGCGCAGGGCCAGGGTGGCCAGCACCTGGTAGGCGCACAGGTCCTCGATCGAGGCGATCGCCAGCTGCGCCGAATCCACCCTGTCGGCGCCCTCCAGGTGGCGGCCGACGTAGCGAGCCATGTCCTCGGCGGTGACCAGGCGCGCGCGCTTGATCCGCCGCAGCAGCGACAGCCGCGCCAGCTGCTCGGGGGTGGGCGGCGCGGTGGCGTTGGCGCTGCGCGGGATCGGCGCCGGCCTGACCCGCGGCGGGCGCAGCCGCGACTCGTCCATCAGCCCGCCCGGCGCCACCGGCATGCGCAACGCGTCTTCCGCTGCCGACAGCACGCCGCGGCAGGCACGGCGCAGCAGCACGTCCAGCCGGTCGGGCGCGCGCAGGCGGTAGTCGAGGAAGGCCAGGGCGCGGCGGTTGGCCTGGCGGATGTCCTCGTCCAGGCGGGCCAGGTATTCGTCGATCCGTTCCAGTTCATGCAGCCGGCGCAGGCTGCGTGCCAGCCGCGCCTGGGCGCGGGCTTCGTCACCGCCGGCCGCGTGCTCGCGGTACCAGGCCGCCAGCGCCTCGCGCCGCGGCCCGGCTTCCAGCTGCCGGGCCATCGCCAGGATGCTGCTGCGCCGCGCCAGCGGATGGTCGGCGCGGTGCAGCTGGGCATAGTCGCCGATGAACAGCTGGCCGACGTAGCGCTCGAACCATTGCCGGGCGAACTGGGCGGTGGTTTCGGCCCGGCTCAGCTCCGGCATCAGGTCGCGCACCTGCAGGCTCATCGAGGCCAGCGAGACCAGCAGCCGGCGCGCCTGGTCGGCGGCCTCGTCCAGGGTGCCGCCATCGGCCTGGCCTTCGGCCACCTGCTGCAATTGCAGCTCGATCGAGCGCATCTTGGCCGAGACGAAGGTCGGCCCGTGTTCGCTGAACTCCACCAGGGTCGACAGCAGCTGCGCCACCGGCGGCGGCATCGACACCATCTCGCGCGCGCCGATCCGCTCCTGGCGCAGCCAGCCGGCGGTGCGGAAGCGCTCGTGGATGGCGTTGGCGCGGATCCCCAGCGGGGTGTCCGGGCCCTGGCCGTCCTCGTCCTCCCAGGGATCGTCGGCCAGCAGGTAGCGCTCCAGCGCGGCGGTGATCTCGCGGCGCGGGAAGCCATGGCTGGGCGGCACCGGCGCGTCCGGACCGAAGAACTCCTCGTACAGCCGGCACAGCAGCAGCCAGTAGTGCTCGCGGTTGGCCGAGGCCAGCGGCCCGAAGATGCCGGCGGGCACGACCGAGAACAGCGGCGGCGTGGACGTCGTGGTGGTCAAGCGGGATGGTTCCTGCGCGGCGCTCCTTGCGCCGGCATTGTTGCAGATCGGCCGGGCGGGCGGCGATGGGTCCACCCCCGTCACCACGGCGCAACATCCGGCCCGTACAAGGCCCGCTGTCCCCACAGGCAGGCCAGGCCATGGATCGGTTCGAGCGTTTCGTGGAGCGGCATCGTAAGGACTTCGCCCGCATCGCCCGTGCCACCCGCGGCGAGCACCACGGCGACGACGTGGCCCAGGAGGCCTGGCTGATGGCCGCCAGCGTGGCTGCACGCCACGGCATCCCTGCGGACTTCGACGACCCGGTCTTCGCCGACCTGCTGCTGCGTCACCTGTACCAGGCCCTGGTCCGCTACACCGAGCTGAACGTCCGCCACGCCGTGCGCCTGGACCACGGCAACGGCGACGAAGAGGACGCCGACGCCCCGCACTGGCTGATGAACCGGCTGGCCTCCGATGGCGGGCGCGATCCGCTGGCGCACCTGGTGGAAACCGAGGAGGCCGCCACCCATCCGGACATCGACGCACCGCATCCTTCACTGGCCGGCGCCTGGGTCGTCCTGCTGCGCGCCTGCGGCAATCGCATGCCGGTGGTGGCCGCGCGGCTGCTGATTTCGGTTTCGCATACTCGCCGCTGCCGGGCCAAGGCCGAGATGCTGGCCCGGCGACAGCATGCGATTCCGCTGGCGCCACCGCGCACGGGCGCCGAATTGGGCCCCTGGAGGCGCTATCGCGCCATCCGCGCGCCGCGGCAGCTGGCGTTCGACTTCGACGGACCGCTGCTGGCCAGATTGCCCTGAGGCGCCGACGGCCCGCGGGGCAGGCGCCGGGGAAAGACGCGACCCTTCGCATCCCGGGCCATCGCCAGGCTCCCAGCCCTCATCCGGCGCTGCGCGCCACCTTCTCCCGGAGGGAGAAGGAAGACGGCCTTGCGCCCCTCATGCCATTCCTGCCGCGCTTACTCCACCGTGACGCTCTTGGCCAGGTTCCGCGGCTTGTCCACGTCGGTGCCGCGGGCCAGGGCGGTGTGGTAGGCCAGCAGCTGCACCGGGATGGTGTGGATCACCGGGCTGAGCACGCCCGCGTGGCGCGGGGTGCGGATGACGTGCACGCCCTCGGACTCGCTGAAGCGGCTGTCCTGGTCGGCGAACACGAACAGCTCGCCGCCGCGCGCGCGCACCTCCTGCATGTTGGACTTCACCTTCTCCAGCAGGCGGTCGTTGGGGGCGATCACCACCACCGGCATGGCCGCGTCCACCAGCGCCAGCGGGCCGTGCTTGAGCTCGCCGGCCGGGTAGGCCTCGGCGTGGATGTAGGAGATCTCCTTGAGTTTGAGCGCACCCTCCAGGGCGATGGGGTAGTGCAGGCCCCGGCCCAGGAACAGCGCGTTCTGCTTGGAGGCGAAGCGCTCGGCCCACAGCGCTATCTGCGGCTCGAGGTTGAGCGCGTGCTGCACGCTGCCGGGCAGGTGGCGCAGCTGCTCGAGGTAACCGGCCTCCTGCTCGGGGCCGATGCGGCCGCGCAGCTTGCCCAGCACCACGGTCAGCTGGAACAGCGCGGCCAACTGGGTGGTGAAGGCCTTGGTCGAGGCCACGCCGATCTCGGCGCCGGCCCGGGTGTAGCACACCAGCTCGCTGGCGCGCGGGATCGCGCTCTCGGGGACGTTGCAGATCGACAGCGTGTGGCGGTGGCCCAGGGCCTTGGCGTACTTGAGCGCCTCCATCGTGTCCAGCGTCTCGCCGGACTGGGAAATGGTGACCACCAGGTGGTCCGGGTCGGCCCAGGCGTCGCGGTAGCGGTACTCGCTGGCGATCTCCACCGCGCACGGCAGGCCGGCGATGGCCTCGATCCAGTAGCGCGCGGTCAGGCCGGCGTAGTAGCTGGTGCCGCAGGCCAGGATCTGCACGCCGGTGACCCCGCGCAGCACCGCCCCGGCGGCGGCGCCGAACAGCGCCGGCGCGAAGCCGCCGGCGTCGATGGCCGCCTCGATGGTGTCGCCGATGGCGCGCGGCTGCTCGTGGATCTCCTTCTGCATGAAGTGGCGGTAGGGGCCCAGCTCCAGCGAGGCCAGCGACACGTCCGAGACGTGCACCTCGCGCGCCACCTCGCGGTCGTCGGCGTCGAACACGCGCACCCCGGCGCGGGTCACCTCGGCGGTGTCGCCCTCCTCCAGGAAGATCACCCGCCGCGTGGCCTGCACGATGGCCGACACGTCGGAGGCGACGAAGTTCTCGCCCTCGCCCAGCCCCACCAGCAGCGGGCAGCCCATGCGCGCGCACACCAGCCGGTCCGGCTGCGAGCGGCTGAGCACGGCCAGGGCGTAGGCGCCGGTCAGCTCCTTCACCGCGGCCTGCAGCGCGGCCAGCAGGTCGCGGCCCCCCGCCATGTGGTGGTGGATGAGGTGGGCGATGACCTCGGTGTCGGTCTGCGATTCGAACTCGTAACCCAGCGCGCGCAGCCGCTCGCGCTGTTGCTCGTGGTTCTCGATGATGCCGTTGTGCACCAGGGCCAGGTCGCCGTGGCTGATGTGCGGGTGGGCGTTGGCCTCGGTCACGCCGCCGTGGGTCGCCCAGCGGGTGTGGCCGATGCCCAGCCCGCCGGCAAAGCCCTCGGCCTCGGCGGCCTGCGCCATCTCCGCCACGCGCCCGGTACGGCGCACGCGGCGCACGCCGGTGCCGTCGGTGACGGCGATGCCGGAGGAGTCGTAACCGCGGTATTCCAGCCGCCTGAGGCCCTCGACCAGGACCGGTACCACATCGCGATCCGCGATCGCGCCGACGATGCCGCACATGCCGCCATCCCGCAGGAACGAAGGCGGCGATTCTACCGGATGGCAGTCACGGCCCTGTCCACGGCCTGTCCTGCCGGCGGCCGTGCCTGTCCCGCCCCTGTCCGCCGGCCGCCGATGTGTCCGCGCGGGTGTCCGGCGGACGCGGCGGACACCTGCGCACGGATGCGATCCGTGTCTTTTCAAGCACTTGGCGTTGGCACGCGACCTGCAATGACAGCGGCAACCCACCCCGACCGTCCGCATCCATGATCCCCGACACCTCCGCCCAGGACCGCCCGCTCTCCGCCGCCTCCGTACGCCCGGCCTGGCGCCGCTGGCTGTGGCCGGCGCTGGCCGCCGCGGCGGTGCTCGCGCTGCTGACCTGGGTCGTGGCCGGCTGGGCCACCGGCGCCCGCTCCTTCGACGCGGCGCGCGTGCGCATCGCCGAGGTCAAGCGCGGCGACCTGGTGCGCGACCTGTCGGCCGACGGCCGCATCATCACCGCCAACAGCCCCACCCTCTACGCCATCGCCGGCGGCACCGTGTCGCTGAAGGTGGTGGCCGGCGATGCGGTGAAGAAGGGCCAGGAGCTGGCGGCGATCGACAGCCCCGAACTGCGCAGCAAGCTGGTGCAGGAGGAATCGACCCTGGCCAGCATGGAGGCCGAAGCCCGCCGCGCGCAGCTGGACGCGCAGATCGCCCGCCTCAATGCGCGCAAGTCGCTGGACCAGGCCGAGGTGGACCACACCGCCGCGCAGCGCGACCTGGAGCGCTACGAGCGCGGCCACGCCGGCGGCGCGGTGTCCAACAACGAGCTGGCCCGCGCGCAGGACGAACTGAAGAAGGCGCGCATCGGCCTGGAGACCGCCCAGCGCGACGCGCGCCTGCAGGACCAGGGCGCGGTGCTGGATGCGCGCAACAAGCGCCTGCTGGCCGACCGCCAGCAGGCGGTGGTGGCCGAGCTGCGCCGCCAGGTCGACGCGCTCACCCTGCGCGCGCCGTTCGATGGCCAGGTCGGCCAGGTGCAGGTGGCCCAGGGCACCAACGTGGCCATCAACGCGCCGATCCTCAGCGTGGTGGACCTGAGCGAGTTCGAGGTGGAGATCCGCGTGCCGGAGAGCTTCGCCCGCGACCTGGCCATCGGCGTCCCCGCGCAGGTCACCAGCCAGGGCCGGCAGTTCCCGGCCAAGGTCTCGGCGGTCTCGCCCGAGGTGGTGAACGGCGAGGTCACCGCGCGGCTGCGCTTCGACGCCGGCCAGCAGCCGCCTGGCCTGCGCCAGAACCAGCGCCTGTCCACCCGCATCGTCCTGGACACCCGCCCCAACGTGCT
The DNA here is from genome assembly GCA_035687185.1 of Pseudoxanthomonas sp. Lineage (GTDB taxonomy): Bacteria > Pseudomonadota > Gammaproteobacteria > Xanthomonadales > Xanthomonadaceae > Pseudoxanthomonas. Next base: position 28,040 of record DASRYN010000001.1, read on the forward strand.
GATGGTCGAGCGCGGCCCGTTCGTCGAACAGGACGGCGGCCGTTTCGCCTGGGTGGTCGAAGGCCGCAGCGCCGTGCGCCGCCCGGTGCAGACCGGCGTCAGCAGCCTGGGCTACGTCGAAATCGTCTCCGGCGCCAAGGAAGGCGACCGCATCGTGGTTTCCGGCAGCGACCAGTTCGGCGATGCCGAGCGCGTTGCCATCAACTGATCCGCAACCCGATCCAACCCGCACTCCCCCTTACCGCTGCATCCGAACCCCAGAGAAGAAGGAATCCCGCCATGCTGGAAATGCGCCAGGTCTCCAAGATCTACCGGACCGCGATGGTCGAAACCCATGCACTGCGCTCGCTCGACCTGCACGTGCGCGAGGGCGAGTTCGTCGCCGTCACCGGCCCGTCCGGCTCGGGCAAGACCACCTTCCTCAACATCGCCGGCCTGCTGGAAACCTTCACCGACGGCGACTACTTCCTGGATGGCGAGAACGTGCGCGGCATGTCCGACGACGCGCGCAGCCGCCTGCGCAACCACAAGATCGGCTTCATCTTCCAGGGCTTCAACCTGATCCCGGACCTGAACCTGTTCGACAACGTCGACGTGCCGCTGCGCTACCGCGGGCTGCCGTCCGCCGACCGCAAGGCGCGGATCGAGAAGGCGCTGGCCCAGGTCGGCCTGGCCTCGCGCATGAAGCACTACCCGGCCGAACTGTCCGGCGGCCAGCAGCAGCGCGTGGCCATCGCCCGCGCCCTGGCCGGCGAGCCCAAGCTGCTGCTGGCCGACGAACCGACCGGCAACCTGGACTCGCAGATGGCGCGCGGGGTCATGGAATTGCTCGAGCAGATCAACGCCGACGGCACCACCATCGTGATGGTCACCCACGACCCGGAGCTGGCCGCGCGCGCGCAGCGCAACGTGCACATCGTCGACGGCGTGGCCACCGACCTGTCGGTCGAGCCGAACCTGGCCCGCCTGCCCCGCAACGACGCCGCCGCATCCGACGCCACCGCCTGAGGAGGCGCCCATGTTCGCCTACTACTGCAACCTGGCCCTGCGCAGCTTCCGCCGCGACAAGGCCCTGACCGCGCTGATGGTGCTGGCCATCGCCCTGGGCATCGGTGCATGCATGACCACGCTGACCGTGTTCCACGTGCTGTCCGGCGACCCGATCCCGGGCAAGAGCGACCGCCTGTTCTACGTGCAGCTCGACCCGGCGGAGATGAACGACTTCACGCCGGGCGAGGAGCCGAGCCAGCAGGTCACTCGCTTCGACGCCGAGACCCTGCTGCGCGAGAAGCGCGGCACCCGCCAGGCGATGATGACCGGCGGCGGAGTGTCGATCACGCCCGGCAAGGAGGGGCTGGTGCCGTTCGTGGCCGACGCGCGCTACACCTCGGCCGACTTCTTCCCGATGTTCGACGTGCCGATGCTGTACGGCAACGGCTGGGGCGCCAGGGAAGACGACGCGCACGCCCGCGTGGCGGTGATCTCCCGCTCGCTCAACGAGCGCGTGTTCGGCGGCGGCAACAGCGTCGGCAAGCAGCTGCGCATCGATCAGTCCGACTTCACCGTGGTCGGCGTGGTCGACGAGTGGCGGCCGACGCCGCGCTTCTACGACATGAACAGCGACCGCTACGGCGCGCTGGAGGACGTGTTCCTGCCTTTCAGCACCTCGCGCGACCTGGACATGGGCCGCAACGGCAGCATGGACTGCTGGGGCGACAGCGGCGGCGATTCCACCGGGGTCAACGCGCCCTGCGTGTGGATCCAGTACTGGGTCGAGCTGGACTCGGCGCAGAAGGCCGGCGAGTACCGCGACTACCTGATCAACTACTCGGACCAGCAGCGCGCTGCCGGCCGCTACAAGCGCCCGACCAACGTACGCCTGCGCAACGTGATGGAGTGGCTGGAGTTCAACCGCGTGGTGCCCAACGACGTGGTGATGCAGCTGTGGCTTGGCTTCGGCTTCCTGCTGGTGTGCCTGGTCAACACGGTGGGCCTGCTGCTGGCCAAGTTCCTGCGCCGGGGCAGCGAGATCGGCGTGCGCCGGGCACTGGGTGCCTCGCGCGGGGCGATCTTCACCCAGTGCCTGGTCGAGGCCGGCGCGATCGGCCTGGCCGGCGGCATCCTCGGCCTGGGGCTGTCGCTGCTGGGGCTGTGGGCGGTGCGCCTGCAACCGGCCAGCTATGCCGAACTCGCGCACCTGGACCTGGGGATGCTGGCGTTGACCTTCGTGCTGTCGATCGTGGCCAGCGTGCTGGCCGGCCTGCTGCCGGCGTGGCGCGCGATGCAGGTCACCCCGGCGATCCAGCTCAAGAGCCAATGAGGTAGAGCGGGGCCCGCCCGCTGCCGTTCCCTCCCGAAAAATACGCCCGGCCGCGGCAGCCGCCGGAAAACACCGAGACAGCGGGGCAAGCCCCGGTCTACCAAACCCGGAGACGTTCAATGGACATCCGACCAATCCTGTCGACGCTGATGCGGCACAAGACCGCCGCCTCGCTGATCGTCATCGAGATCGCACTGACCTGCGCGATCATCTGCAATGCGCTCTTCATGATCAGCGACCGCATCCGCGAGGTTCGCGAGGTCAGCGGCCTGGTCGAGGACGAACTGGTCCGCGTGCAGATCCTGAGCATCGGCAGCGACGCCGACCAGTCCGCGCGCACCCGCACCGACCTGGCCAACCTGCGCGCCATTCCCGGGGTCAAGGACGCGACCGTGCTCAACCAGGTGCCGTTCGTGAACTCCTCCTGGAACAGCGGCGTGCGCCTGGCCCAGGAACAGCAGCAGTCCACGCTGAGCGCGACGACGTACATGGCAGAGGACCAGTTCATCGAGACCCTCGGGCTGAAGCTGGTGGCCGGCCGCGACTTCAACCCCGACGAGTACCAGGAGGCCTCCGACCTCCTGGATGGCCTCACCGAGGACGGCAGCGTGCCCGGCGCCATCATCACCCGCTCGCTGGCCGACAAGCTGTACCCCGGCGAGGATGCCGTGGGAAAGAGCTTCTACAGCTGGGGCGACAAGCCGATCCGCGTGATCGGCGTGGTCGAGCACCTGGTGCGACCGAGCCAGATGGGGGGACCGTCGGCGCGCGAGTACTCGATGGTGTTCCCGCTGCGCCCGCACTACAACCTCGGCGGCAACTACTTGATCCGCACCTCGCCGGAGCGGCGCGCGGAAGTGCTGGCGGCGGCCAAGAAGACGCTACAGGCCAACGGTGCCGACCGCATCATCCTGGAGGACAACAGCAAGACGATGGAGCAACTGCGCCACGAGTACTACCAGGCGCCGCGTGCGATGGCCTGGCTGCTGGGCATCGTCTGCATCGCCCTGCTGCTGATCACCGCGCTGGGCATCATCGGCCTGGCCAGCTTCTGGGTGCAGCAGCGCACCAAGCAGATCGGCGTGCGCCGCGCGCTAGGCGCCACCCGCGGCCAGATCCTGCGCTACTTCCAGACCGAGAACTTCCTGCTGGCCACCATCGGCATCGGCCTGGGCATGCTGCTGGCCTTCGCCATCAACCAGGTGCTCATGGGCCGCTACGAGCTGGCGCGGCTGCCGCTGCTGTACCTGCCGATGGGCGCGGTGCTGCTGTGGGGCCTGGGCCAGCTGGCGGTCTACGCCCCGGCCCGGCGCGCGGCCTCCATCCCGCCTGCCACGGCCACGCGCAGCATTTAAGCTGGCGGTCCCGACCCTGCCCGAGCCCGCATGTCCACCGTCCTGGTCATCGACGACAACCCCGCGGTCGCCACCGCGCTGGAAGTGCTGTTCTCGCTGCACGACATCGCCACCCTGCACGCGGCCTCGCCCGCGGCGGGGCTGGCGCTGCTCGACGCCGAGGCGGTGGACCTGGTGATCCAGGACATGAACTTCAGCGCCGACACCACCTCCGGCGACGAAGGCCGGGCGCTGTTCGCGGCCATCCGCGAGCGCCACCCCGACCTGCCGGTGGTGCTGCTCACCGCCTGGACCCACCTGGAGAGCGCGGTCGAGCTGATCAAGGCCGGGGCGGCCGACTACGTGGCCAAGCCCTGGCAGGACGCCAAGCTGCTGGCCACGGTGAACAACCTGCTGGAGCTGGCCGAGGCGCGGCGCGAGCTGGACCAGCGCCGCGACGGCGAACGCCGCCGCCGCGACGACCTGGCCCGGCGCTACGACCTGCGCGGCGCGGTGTTCGCCGACCCGGCCAGCGAGCGCGTGGTCGCGCTGGCCTGCCAGGTGGCGCGCTCGGACCTGCCGGTGCTGATCACCGGCCCCAACGGCAGCGGCAAGGAGAAGATCGCCGAGATCATCCAGGCCAACTCCGCCGTGCGCGAGGGCCCGTTCGTCACCCTCAACTGCGGCGCGCTGCCGGCCGAGCTGATCGAGGCCGAGCTGTTCGGCGCCGAGGCCGGCGCCTACACCGGGGCCAACAAGGCGCGCGAAGGCAAGTTCGAGGCGGCCGACGGCGGCACCCTGTTCCTGGACGAGATCGGCAACCTGCCGCCGGCCGGGCAGATGAAGCTGCTGCGCGTGCTGGAGACCGGCCGCTTCGCCCGGCTGGGTTCCAACCGCGAGCGGCAGGTCAGCGTGCGCGTGGTCAGCGCCACCAACGCCGACCTGCCGGCGATGATCCGCGAGGGCGCGTTCCGCGAGGACCTGTACTACCGCCTCAACACCATCGAGCTGGCGATGCCGCCGCTGGCCGAGCGCCCCGGCGACATCCTGCCGCTGGCCGAGCGCTTCCTGGCGGGCGGCAAGGCGCTCTCGCCGGGCGCGGCCGCGGCGCTGCAGCGGCACCCGTGGCCGGGCAACGTGCGCGAGCTGCGCAACGTGATCCAGCGCGCGCAGCTGCTGGCGGCCGGCCCGCGGATCGAGGCGGCCGACCTGGGCCTGCCGCGCGCGCCGGCCGCGCGCGGGCCGGCGCAGGAGCCCGGTCGCGAGCACATCGAGGCCGCGCTGGCGCGCGCCGGCGGGGTGATCGCCCAGGCGGCCGCCGAGCTGGGCATGAGCCGCCAGGCGCTCTACCGGCGCATGGAGCGCCACGGCCTCAAGGCGCCCTGAGCCGCCCATGCCCCGCGCCCTGTTCCGCCGCACGCTGACCCTGCGCCTGTTCCTGCGCCTGCTGCCGGTGCTGGTGCTGGCCGCCGCGGTGCCGTGGACGCTGGCCTACTGGATCGACCGCGGCTGGCTGGTGGCCGGCGCCTCCGCCGCGGCGCTGCTGGCGCTGATGTGGTGGAGCCTGCACCGCGCGCTGGAGCCGCTGCGCGGGCTGTTCCGGGCGCTGGCCGGCAGCGTCAACACCTACCGCGACGGCGAGTTCAACTTCGGCGTGCACTGGCGCTCGGACGACGAGCTGGGCGAGCTGGTGCGCTCGCACGGCGAGCTGGGCGAGGTGCTGCGCCAGCAGCGCCAGGACCTGGTTCAGCGCGAGCTGCTGCTGGACACCATGGTGCAGAACACGCCGGTGGCCATGCTGCTCTCCGCCGCCGGCGGCGACGGCGTGCGCCGCGTGGTCTACGGCAACCTGGCCGCGCGCAAGCTGCTCCACGACGGGCGCAAGCTGGAGGGCCAGCGCATCGACCAGCTGCTGGAGACGCTGCCGGTGGAGCTGCGCGAGGCGGTGGCGCGCGGCGGCGACAGCCTGTTCGCCGTGCCCGGCGAGGGCGAGGACGAGCAGGTCTACCACCTCTCCCGCCGCATGTTCAGCCTCAACGGCCGCCGCCACGAGCTGCTGCTGATCCGCCTGCTCACCCCCGAGCTGCGGCGGCAGGAGGTGCAGACCTGGAAGAAGGTCATCCGCGTCATCAGCCACGAGCTCAACAATTCGCTGGCGCCCATCGCCTCCCTCGCCCATTCCGGCGCCGAACTGGTGCGCCGCGGCCGGCACGAGCGGCTGGGCGAGGTGTTCTCCACCATCGAGGACCGCGCCCGCCACCTGGAGGGCTTCATCCGCGGCTACGCGCGCTTCGCCAAGCTGCCGCAGCCGCAGCTGCAGACGGTGGCGTGGGAGGAGTTCCTGGCGCGGCTG
>DASRYN010000002.1:0-2333 GCA_035687185.1 Pseudoxanthomonas sp.
CGACCTCGGCCAGCACCGCGTCCACCTGGGCGATGCGGTCCTCGCGGTGCGGGTCGGCGGCGTCGACCACGTGCAGCAGCAGGTCGGCCTCGCGCGCCTCGGACAGGGTGGAGCGGAACGCGGCCACCAGTTCGTGCGGCAGGTCGCGGACGAAACCGACGGTGTCGGCCAGCACGATGCTGCCGCCGGGCAGCGCCACGCGGCGCACGGTCGGGTCCAGGGTGGCGAACAGCTGGTCGGCGGCGTAGGCGTCGGCGCCGGTCAGGGCGTTGAACAGGGTGGACTTGCCGGCGTTGGTGTAGCCCACCAGCGCCACCCGCGGCAGCTCCGAGCGCACGCGCGCACGGCGCATCTGCGCGTGCTGCACCTCGACCTTGTCCAGCCGCTTCTGCAGCTGCTCCAGGCGCTTCTGCAGCAGGCGGCGGTCGGTCTCCAGCTGGGTCTCGCCGGGGCCGCGCAGGCCGATGGCGCCGCCGCGCTGGCGTTCCAGGTGGGTCCAGCCGCGCACCAGCCGGGTGGCCATGTGCCGGAGCTGGGCCAGTTCCACCTGCAGCTTGCCTTCGTGGCTGCGCGCGCGCTGGGCGAAAATGTCCAGGATCAGCCCGGTGCGGTCGACCACGCGCCGCTGCAGCGCCTTCTCCAGGTTGCGCTCCTGTACCGGCGTGAGCGCGTGGTTGACCAGCACCAGGTCGGCGCCGGTGGCGTCGGCGGCGACCTTCACCTCCTCCAGCTTGCCGCTGCCGATCAGCGTGGCCGGGTTCGGGCGGTCGATGCGCGCGGTCAGGGTCGCGGCCACGCTGGCGCCGGCCGAGCGGGCCAGGTCGGCGAATTCCTCGAGCACATCCTCCGCAACGGCCCCGCCCGCGTGGGGCTGGATCAGCAAAGCGTGTTCACCCTTGCGGGAACGTTCGAACAATCAAGGCTCCTGTGTTGCTCCGGGCGTCATTCGCCCTCGTCGCGGCCGCCCTCGCCGTTTTCGCCGGCCTCGGCCTGCTGGACGTAGCCGCCGCCCGGGCCGACCCGGACGTTGCGCGACGGTACCACGGTGGAAATGGCGTGCTTGTAGACCATCTGGCTCACGGTGCTGCGCAGCAGCACCACGAACTGGTCGAACGATTCGATCGTACCCTGCAGCTTGATGCCGTTGACCAGGTAGACCGACACCGGCACGCGCTCGCGTCGCAGTGCGTTCAGGAAAGGATCCTGCAGCGATTGCCCCTTGGACATGGTGTTCCCCTTCTTATTGTTCTGTGGTCCGCGGGCCTCCCCGGCCCGTGGGGGCATGTTACACAAGCGCGCGCCCGTGGGACGGCGCGGGGGGAAGAAAGCGCGAGACCGCCCGCCAAAGGCGATCGCGGTCGCATTCCGGGTCGAACCAGCGGGCGTCCAGTTCGCCGCGCAGCCAGGTCAGCTGGCGCTTGGCCAGCTGGCGCGTGGCGGCGATGGCGCGGTCGCGGAAGCCGGCCGCGTCGGTCGCCCCGTCCAGGTGTTCCCAGGCCTGGCGGTAGCCCACCGCGCGCAGCGCCGGCAGGTCCAGCGGCCGCGGATGCGCCTGCAACGGCGGCAGCGACCTCAGCCTCCGCACCTCGTCGAGGAAGCCGGCCTGCAGCATGCGCTCGAAACGGCGGGCGATGCGCCCGTGCAGCGCGGCGCGCTCGCGCGGCGCCAGCACCAGCTTCAGCACCCGCAGCGGCAGCCGCGGCGGCGGCGCTTCGCGCTGCCAGGCGCTGATGGGCCGGCCGCTGAGCCGGTACACCTCCAGCGCGCGCTGGATCCGCTGCGCATCGCCCGGACGGATGCGCGCGGCGGCCTCCGGGTCCACCCGCGCCAGCTCGGCATGCAGCGCCGGCCAGCCGCGCGCGGCGGCCTCGGCGGCCAGCGCCTGGCGCAGCGGGACGTCGGCCTCGGGCATGGGGGAGAGGCCGTGCAGCAGGGCGCGGAAGTACAGCCCGGTGCCGCCGGCTAGCACCGGCAGGCGGCCGCGGGCGAGGATGCCGCCGATGGCCGCGCGCGCGTCGGCGCCGAACTCGGCGGCCGAGTACGGCTGCCAGGGCTCGCGCAGGTCCAGCAGGTGATGCGGCACGCCGGCGCGCTCGGCCGCGTCCGGCTTGGCCGCGCCGATGTCCAGGCCGCGGTACACCAGCGCCGAATCGACGCTGACGATCTCCCCGTCCAGGCGCCGCGCCAGCTCGATCGCGAAGGCGGTCTTGCCCGAGGCGGTCGGGCCCATGACCGCGATCGCCAGGGGCCGCGCGTCGGCGCCCATCGCCGGCCTCAGTACCCGTGCTCGCGCAGCGAGGCGCGCACCCGGGCGTGGGTGGCCTGCACCTCCG
>DASRYN010000003.1:0-8297 GCA_035687185.1 Pseudoxanthomonas sp.
CCTGCGCATGCAGCTGCGCCACCCCGGCCGGCGCGAGCCGCTGGCGGCCATCCGCTTCGGCGGCTGGCAGGGGCGCGAGCCGCCGGCGCGGCTGCGCCTGGCCTACCGCCTGGTGCCGGACGACTACCGCGGCGGCCAGGCGGTGCAGCTGACCGTGGAGCATTTCGAGCCGGCCTGAGCGCGCGGGTTCATCCCGCCGGGCCGGTGGCCGCCGGCATGGCGGGCATCGCCCGCGGCCGCCGGCGCAGGCCCAGCAGCGGCCGCAGCGGGCCCGCGCGGCGGGCCAGCTCGTAGCCGGCCAGGCACAGCGCGAACGTGGCCACGACCAGCAGGGGGCCCTCGACGGCGGGCGGCAGCGCCAGCGGCTTGAGCCGGTGCGCCAGCACCACGATCACCGTCTGGTGGAGGATGTAGACCGGGAACACCGCCTCGGCCAGGTAGCGCCGCGCCGGACCGTCGCCCGGCGCCAGCCGCCGCGCGAAGCCGAGAATGGCCACGATCGCGCCCCATTGCTGCACCGCCCATCCGGCCCGCTGCAGCCAGCGCAGCGCCTCCGGCGGCGGCGCCTCGGCGAAGCGCCCCATGGACCAGGCCAGGTACGCCCAGGCCGCCAGCGCGGCGGCCAGCGCGGGCCAGCGCGCCCGCTCGATGAGTGCCCAGTGCGGGCCGGGCAGGGCGATGGCGTATCCGAGCAGGAACAGCGACAGGTACTGCGCATGGTTGTACCAGTCGTCCACCAGCGCGTGGGTCGAGGGGTAGCGCCACGCCAGGACCATCCGCGCCGCGCCCAGGAACAGCAGCGGCAGCAGCAGGCCCCAGGGCCGCGCCAGCAGCACGCGCAGGGCCGCGGCCGCGCGCCCCGACGCGCGCGGCGCCAACCGCAGCAGCAGCCACAGCACCGCGGTGTAGCACCACAGGTAAGCCACGAACCAGAGGTGGTTCCAGGTGGGGAGCTCCAGGCAGTCGCCGTCGCGGCAGAAGCTGCCGTCGCCGGCCAGGTAGCGGCCCCAGAACACCAGGTAGCCCTCGTGGTAGCCCCCGGGCAGTTTCTCCACCACCTCGTAGTACGCCTGCGGCACCACCACCACCAGCATCCCGAAGGCCAGCGGCAGCAGCAGCCGCGCGCTGCGCGGCCCCAGGAACGGCCGCCCGTCCCCGCGCCCCAGCAGGAACGCCGTCGCCGCGCCGGAAACCAGGAACAGCAGGGACAGCCGCCAGGGCGCGGACAGCAGCATCAGCGGCTCCAGCGCCGGGCCGGCGGCCGGGCTCTTCACGTGCCAGTCCCAGCTCACGTAATACATGCCCACGTGGTAGAGCACCAGCAGCCCGAAGGCAAAGATGCGGATCCAGTCCAGGTCGTAGCGGCGTTGCATGGCGTGCGTCCTCCTCGGGCGGAACGCAAAGCCTGGCGTGGGCGTGGCGGCCGCGGCCGCGGCAGGTGACCGGCCGCGGCGCCGCGGGGACGAACCGCGGGCCTGCGGGGACGAACGCAGGCGGCCGCGCCGGCCCCGGCCGCTACAATGCGCCGGTGTCCGCACACCCCAGCCCCCTCGAGCGCTACCGTCCGTGGAAACCCTGGGTCGAGGCGGGCTTCTGGCTGGCGCTGACCGCGTACAACATCGCCGCCAACGCCTACACCACGTGGTCGGACGTGCGCCGCTCCGGGCTGGGTTACGCGGCCTGGGAGCCGGTGGTGTGGGAGGCCACCAGCAACCTCGCCTGGCTGGCGCTGGTGTGGCCCCTGGTCTGGTTCACGCGGCGGCACCCGCTGCACTGGGGCGGGCTGCGGCGCGAGCTCCCGCGCTACCTGGCGGCTTCGGTCGTGGTCTCGCTGCTGCACGTGCTGGGCATGGTGGCGCTGCGCATGCTGGCCTACCGCGCCATGGGCCAGGCTTACGACTTCGGCGACTGGCCGCGCGGCCTGTTCTACGAGTACCTGAAGGATGCGCGCAGCTTCGGCCTGATGGTGCTGGTGATCGAGGCCTACCGGCTGCTGCTGCGGCGCATGCAGGGCTAGGCCAGCCTGCTGGCCGAGCCGGACGAGGGCCCGCCGGTGGAACCGGTGGAGCGGCCCGAGCGCTTCCTGGTGCGCAAGCTCGGGCGCGAGTTCCTCGTCGCCGCCGCCGACATCGAATGGCTGCAGGCGGCCGGCAACTACGTCAACCTGCGGGTGCGCGGCCACGACTACCCGCTGCGCAGCACCATCGCGGGGATCGAGGCGCGCCTGGACCCGCGCCAGTTCGCGCGGGTCCATCGCAGCTACATCGTCAACCTGGGGCAGGTGGCCTCGATTGAGCCGCTGGACGCCGGCGAGGCGCGGCTGCACCTCAAGGATGGCGGCGTGCTGCCCTGCAGCCGCCGTTACCGCCAGGCCCTGCGCGGGCGGCTGGGGCCGGGCGAGCCGGGCTGAGCGCCCGCGCATCGCCCGCGCCTATCCCCGCCATCGGAACCGACGATCACCGGCGCCGGCCCGCGGCCGCCCGCGGGGGTAGAATGGGCGGGTTTTCCTCCAGCCAGCCCCCCGCACGCCGTGACCTCGATCAAGCAGGAAGACCTCATCCAGTCCGTCGCCGACGCGCTGCAGTACATCAGCTACTACCACCCGGTCGACTACATCCGGAACCTGGCCGCGGCCTGGGAGCGCGAGCAGTCGCCCGCGGCCAAGGACGCGATGGCGCAGATCCTGATCAACTCGCGCATGTGCGCCGAGGGCCGCCGCCCGATCTGCCAGGACACCGGCATCGTCACCGTGTTCCTGGAGATCGGCATGGACGTGCGCTGGGACGACGCGACCATGGGCGTGGAGGACATGGTCAACGAGGGCGTGCGCCGCGCCTACAACCACCCGGACAACAAGCTGCGCGCCAGCGTGCTGGCCGATCCGGCCGGCAAGCGCCTCAACACCCGTGACAACACCCCGGCCGTGGTCAACGTCAAGGTCGTGCCCGGCGACAAGGTCGACGTGATCGTCGCCGCGAAGGGCGGCGGTTCCGAGGCGAAGTCGAAGTTCGCCATGCTCAATCCCTCCGACAGCATCGTCGACTGGGTGCTGAAGACCGTGCCGACCATGGGCGCCGGCTGGTGCCCGCCGGGCATGCTCGGCATCGGCATCGGCGGCACCGCCGAGAAGGCGATGCTGCTGGCCAAGGAAGCGCTGATGGAGCCCATCGACATCCAGGACCTGGTCGCGCGCGGTCCGTCGAACCGGCTGGAAGAACTGCGCCTGGAGATCTACGACAAGGTCAACGCGCTGGGCATCGGCGCGCAGGGCCTGGGCGGCCTGACCACGGTGCTGGACATCAAGATCAAGGATTACCCGACCCACGCCGCCAACCTGCCGGTGGCGATGATCCCGAACTGCGCTGCCACCCGCCACGCGCATTTCACCCTCGATGGTTCCGGCCCGGTCGCGCTGGACCCGCCGTCGCTGGAAGACTGGCCCAAGCTGACCTACAACCCGCAGAACGCGCGCCGGGTGAACCTGGACACCATCACCAAGGAAGAAATCGCCAGCTTCAGGCCCGGCGAGGTGCTGCTGCTCAACGGCAAGCTGCTGACCGGCCGCGACGCCGCGCACAAGCGCATGGTCGACATGCTCAACAAGGGCGAGAAGCTGCCGGTGGATTTCAACGGTCGCTTCATCTACTACGTCGGTCCGGTCGATCCGGTGCGTGACGAAGTGGTCGGCCCGGCCGGCCCGACCACGGCCACGCGCATGGACAAGTTCACCGAGCAGGTGCTGGCGCAGACCGGCCTGTTCGGCATGATCGGCAAGGCCGAGCGCGGCGAAGCGGCGCTGGACGCCATCCGCAAGCACAAGTCGGTGTACCTGATGGCGGTCGGCGGTTCGGCCTACCTGGTGTCGAAGGCGATCAAGGCCGCGCGCGTGGTCGGCTTCGAGGACCTGGGCATGGAAGCGATCTACGAATTCGAGGTCAAGGACATGCCGGTGACCGTGGCGGTGGATTCCACCGGCGAGTCGGTGCACAAGACCGGCCCGCGCGAGTGGCAGGCCCGGATCGGCAAGATCCCGGTCGTGGTCGCCTGAGGCTTCATCACCGGAAACCGGGCTTCGCGCCCGGTTTTCCCTTTCCGGAGAACCGCATGTCCGTCGTCCTCTACGGCTCCCAGAGCACCGCGTCCCTCGTCGTCCACTGGCTGCTGATCGAACTGGGCATCGCGCACGAGCTGAGGATGCTCGACTTCGACAAGCGCGAACAGAAATCGCCCGAGTACCTCGCGATCAACCCGCAGGGCAGGGTGCCCACCCTGGTGATCGACGGACAGGTGCTCACCGAATCGGCGGCCATCGCCATGCACCTGGCCGACCTGCACCCGCAGGCGAAGCTCGCGCCGGCCGTCGGCACGCCGGAGCGCGCGGCCTACTACCGCTGGATGTTCTTCTGCGCCTACACGCTGATGCCGGCCTATCGCGGCTGGTTCTACCCGGACGAACCGGCCGGCGAGGAGAACATCGACAAGGCCAGGGCCTCCTCGCGCGCGGCGCTGGAAGCGGCGTGGCAGCAGGTCGACGATCATCTGCAAGCCAACGGCCCGTACCTGCTCGGTGGACAGCGCAGTGCCGCCGACTTCGTCCTGACCATGCTGATGCGCTGGTCGCGCAACATGCCCAGGCCGACCGACACCTGGCCCGCGCTTCATGCGCACGCGCAACGGATGAAGGCGCTGCCGTCGTTCCGCGAGGCCTATCGCCGCGAGGGCATCACCGACTGGGCCTAGCCGGCCGCGGCGCGCGGCGGGTCAGAACCACTCCAGCAGCGCCACGCCCACGCCCACGTACGTGGCGCGGTGGTTGTAGTCGATCAGGCTCTCGCCGTAGCCGTCGAACACCTGCACGTGGCCGCGCAGCAGCGCGCTGATGGGGAAGCCCCAGTCGAACTGCAGCGACCCGTGCGAGCGGTCGCCGCCGCGCAACGAATGCCGCGCGGTGAGGCTGAGCTCATGGCCGGCGCGGTGGTACACGAGCATGGCGTCGCCGCGGCCCATGTAGTCCTCGATGTCCGGGTTGTTGTCCTCGCCCGCGTCCTCGTCCAGGCGGAACCACGGGCGCAGCACCAGCGCCCAGTTCTCGCGGTCCAGGCCGACGCTGACGATCACCCGGTTCCAGCTGCGCGAGAACGGGTCGCTGCGGCCGTTGGACTGGTGGTTGAGGCTGATGCCGGTCATCCGCCCCTTCCAGCCCAGCAGGCTGTAGTTGTTGCGGAACACCAGCATCACTTCCGGCTCGTAGTTGGTCTCGCGGAACGGGCGCGAGGTTTCGGGGTTGTACGACTGCCAGCGCGAGCTCTGGGTATAGGCGGCCCAGACGTCGCCGTTGTCCCCGAACAGGTTCTCGGCGACCTTGGTCTTGAAGCTGAGCTGGAACTTGGCCTCCACGCTGTCCAGCGTCTCCGGGTCGGCCACCGTGTTGTTCGGGTTGGGCGAGCGCGGCGTCTGGTTGGTGTCGCTGGTCCAGAACGCGGGGAACAGGTAGACGGGCTTGTAGGCGCGCAGCTGGAACACGCCCAGCTTGGAGTCCTTGGCCAGTTCCCAGCGGCTGTCCAGCAGCGAGCCGCGGCCGGCGTTGGCGATGGCGTCGCGGTACAGGTCGTCGCGGAACAGCTCGTAGGTGCGCGGCGTGGGGGCGCCTCCGGCGTCGGGCGTGGGTTCCGGCGCCGGCTGCTGCTGCGCGCGGACGCGTTCGGCTTCCTGCAACTGGCTGGCCTGCCGGGCGATCTGGTCGGCCTCCTCCGGGCTGGGCGCGCTGTAGCCGAGCGCGGCGTCGTAGCAGGCCAGGCGCTGGGCGCCGGAGGCGATGGCCAGGCAGGCCTCGGCCGCCGCGGGATGGGCCGTGATCTCCTGCGCCGCCAGCGGCGGGGCCAGGGTGCCGAGCGCGAGCAGCGCCGGGGCGAGGGCAGTGCGGTTGTCCAAGGAAGCTCCCTGCGGCCGGGCCGCGAAGCGGCGTCAGAAGAACCAGGCCAGCACGAACAGCCCGAGCATGGCGAAGGCCAGGGCCAGCTTCAAGACCACGCCCAGCAGCAGGCCCAGCCAGGTGCCCAGGCCCACGTGGGTGGCCTTGCGCAGGGCCCGCGTATGCCACAGCTCGCCGAGCAGCGCGCCGACGAACGGTCCGAAAAGCAGGCCCAGTGGCCCGAACCACAGGCCGGCGAAAGTGCCCAGCGCGGCGCCCCAGACCGCCAGCGGCCCGGCGCCCACGCGCCTGGCCCCGGCGGCGGTGGCCAGGAAGTCGGCCGCCAGCGACAGCAGGGTCAGCAGGCCCAGCAGCACCAGCGTACCGGGGCCGATCCGCTGGAAATCCCCGGCCCAGGCGGCCAGCAGCATCCCGGCGAAGACCAGCGGCAGGCCGGGCAGGGCCGGGAGCACCACCCCGGCCAGGCCGACGGCGACCAGCAGGGCGGCGAGGAAATACCACAGGGTGGAGGGGTCCATTCAGCAACTCCGGGGCGGTCCGGCCCGGCCATCGGGGCGGCCGGCGCCATGATTGCATTTGACCTGAACGAGGGGTAAGTTTGGGGCCGCTGCGCTTGGCAAGGTCACCGTGAACCGTGGCCTGATGCGGTAGGTCCCCGATGGTCCGCTACATCGTTACACCTCGCGTACTCCTTGCAACCAGCCGCCGCGGCAACGGCGTAACCACCACCCAGCAAAGTTCGAGGAGTGAGCAGTAATGGCAGAGCGCGAGACCGGCACCGTCAAGTGGTTCAACGATGCCAAAGGATTCGGCTTCATCAGCCGCGAGAACGGCGAGGACGTGTTCGTGCACTTCCGCGCCATCCAGATGCAGGGCTTCAAGAGCCTGAAGGAAGGCCAGAAGGTCACCTTCACCGTCGTCCAGGGCCAGAAGGGCCTGCAGGCCGACGCGGTCCAGGCCGCCTGAGCCCTCGTCGCACAAAACGCATCGCAGAACCGGAACGGCCCGCGCGAGCGGGCCGTTCCTTTTTCCTCCGCCGCGGCCCGGAGCCGCGCGCGCTCAGCGCAGCACCACGCGGCCGTTGACCACGCGCACGTAGGTGTTCTCGCGGATGCCGCCCAGGTCGCGCTGGTTGATCACCACCGTGCGGCCGTCGTCCATCCGCACGTGGATGTTGTAGGTGTCGTCGGTCACGCGGTTCTGGATGGCGTTGCCGGCCGCGGCGCCGGCGACCGCGCCGGCCACGGTGGCCACGTTCTTGTTGCCTTCGCTGCCGCCGGTCCGGTCCGAGATCTGGCGGCCGGCGACCGCGCCGACGATGCCGCCGAGCACCGCGCCGGTGGCCGAAGGCGCGCTGCGCCCCGCCGGCACGGTGTCGATGCGGGTGACGATGCCGCAGTCGATGCAGCTCACGCGCGAAGGCGACGACGGATACGAGGAGCCGTAGCCGTAGTTCGGGGAGGTGGTGCTGCAGCCGGCCAGGGCGAAGGTGCCGACGGCGGCGAGGCAGAGCAGGCGGGACTTCATTGCGCGTCTCCTTGGTGATGAAGCCGGGGGACGCCGGTGCAGCGCGTCCTTGGCCGCATCGTCCCGCCGCGCGCGTGAATGGCGCGCCAACCGCGCGCGCGGCCGCGATGCGGCCGCCGGCGCCATCAGCCCCGGTTCAGCGGAAGTCGCGATGGCAGGCCTTGCAGCCTTCGCCGATGCGCTCGACCGCGGCGGTGAGTTGCGCGCAGTCCGCCGGCGGCGCGGCCAGCGCCTGGTCCAGGGTCGCGCGCAGGCCGCTGGCGGCCGCGGCGAAGCGCTGGTCGTCGCGCAGGCCCGGAAAGGCGTTCTCCACGTCGTTGGCCACCGCGCGCAGCGCGTGCAGGCGCGGCAGCGAATCGCTGGGCGTGCAGCGGTTGGCCTTCGCCGCGCCCTGCAGTTCCGCGCTCTGGCGCGCCATCACCTGCATCAGCGCATCGGGATACGGGTCCATGCGCGCCTGCAGCGCGCGCAGCAGCATGACCGCGCAGACCACGCCGGCCAGCAGGCCGACGAGGAAGACGACGAGGTAGCGGGCGGCGGGCGAGGGACGGCGGGCGGCTTCCTGGCTGGCCATCGAGGCGGGCTCCGTGAGATTGGGCCGCCCATGATAGGCGCCGGCGCGCTGCCTTGCGCCGCTTCGCGCGCGTCGGCGCGCGTCCGGCCCGGGCGCCGGCATCGCGATCGCGGACGTGCAGGGCGCGCCGTGGTACCCGGCCCGCTTCGCCATCGGCCGGCAGCTGCCAGCCCATCTCGTAGCCTGGCGGAGGATTCGGCGGACCTGGCTTCCGGCGGGGCAAGCGTGGCGGCTGCCCCCGCGGCCGTGCCGCGGTTACCATGG
>DASRYN010000004.1:0-4369 GCA_035687185.1 Pseudoxanthomonas sp.
TCGAGCAGCAGCAACCGCGCCTGCGGCCAGGCCGCGCGCAGGGCGTCGGCGTCGCCGCGCAGGGCGTCGGCGCGGTCCAGCCCGGTGTCGAGGAAGGCGAACCCCTGCAGGGGACCGGCGGGATCGGTCATCGGCCGGCCCCGCCCGGGTCAGACGCTGAAACTGCTGCCGCAGCCGCAGGTGGTCCTGGCGTTGGGGTTGCGGATGACGAACTGCGCGCCGCTCAGCCCCTCGCTGTAGTCCACCTCGGCGCCCATCAGATATTGCAGGCTCAGCGGGTCGACCAGCAGGGTGACCCCGTCGGTGGCCACGGCCATGTCGTCCTCGGCCTGGTTCTCGTCGAACTCGAAGCCGTACTGGAAGCCCGAGCAGCCGCCGCCCTGGATGTAGACGCGCAGCTTGAGGTCGGCGTTGCCTTCCTCGGCGATCAGCTCGCGCACCTTGGCCGCCGCCGCGGGGCTGAAGCGCAGCGGCTGGTCGAGTTGCTGGTAGCTGGGGGCGGTGGGCAGCGGGATCATGTTCGCGACGTGGGGGCGCGGCGGCCGCGGTTCAAGCCCCGGCGGCCACCGCCTCGTCCGCCGGCGCCTGTTCCGGGGCCGGCAGCGCGCGCGCCTGGGCCTGGGCGTGCACCAGGCGTCCCGTGAGCTGGGCGCCGGCGCTCATTTCCACCACGCTGTAGTGGACGTTGCCGTGCACCCGTGCCCTGGCGGCCAGTTCCACCCGCTCGCCGGCGTGGACGTCGCCGGTCAGCTCGCCGTTGAGGATCACCACCGGGGCATGCACCTCGCCCTCGATCGCGCCCTGCTCGGACAGGATCAGGCTGGCGGGCTTGCCCGGCGCGGCCACGACCTTGCCGTGGATCCGGCCCTCGACGTACAGCCCGCCGCTGAACTCGATGTCGCCGCGGATGACCACGTCCGGCCCGATCAGGGTATCGACGGCGAAGCCGTCCCGCTGGGTGGATTTGCTCTTGAACATGCTCACCTGCCTCCGTTGGCGACCGGTTCCCAGTCGAAGGTCTGCTCCGCGCCCGCACCGTTGCCGCGCAAGGAGACTCGCACACGTTGCGGGGTGAAATCCTTGGGCAGCATCACGCTGCCGCCCAGTTCCTGGAAATAGCGGAAAGAATAGTCCTGTCCGGGCGCGTCGGCGCGCTGGTGCAGCTCGTTCCAGCCGATGCTGGCCAGCTTGCCCGCGCGCACCCCTTCCACCGAGAAGCGCATCTGGCCGCGGCTGATCGCGCCGCGGTTGAGGTTCTGGGTCAGCACCACGCGGTAGCGCCAGGTGCCGGCCTCCTCGGGTGCGAACTCGACCGAATGCACGTTCAGGCCCTTGCGCTGCCCGGTGGCGCCCACCAGGCGCTCGTAGAAGGCCACGTCGGCGCGCAGGGCGGCGATCTCCTCGTCGCGCTCGGCCAGCGAGGATTGCAGCTCGGTGTTGGCCGCGCGGCTGATCTGGTCCGAGCGGGTCAGGGTCACCAGGCGCTGGTTCAGCTCGTCCAGCCGGCGCTGCTGCTGGACGGCGGCGCGCTCGGCCGCGTGCAGCTGCGCCCGCGCCTGGCCCAGCCCCGGCGCCGCCACCCAGGTGGCCAGCGCCCAGACCGCGCCCAGGCTCAGCACCCAGGCCACGGCGATGCCCACGAGCCAGCCGCGGGACGGGAGCGCGTTCCCGGGGACGATGCGGAAGCGGGGAGGAGTGGGTTCTGCCATCGGGCGGCGGACCGTTTCTGCCTATACTGCGCTCGACCGGGCCGGCTAGTGTAAACCGCCCCGGCGCCCCATCCGCGCGCGCGCCGCCGCGCCTGGCCCGAGGGAGGAACCGGCCGTGTCCGAAGCCCACCTGTTCGTGATCGGCATGCTGCTGGCCTGGATGGCCGGCATCCGCGCCTACCTGACCGTGTTCGGCGTCGGCCTGGCCGGGCTGCTGGGCTGGGTGGAACTGCCGCCGGCGCTGCAGGCGACCCAGTCGTGGTGGGTGCTGGGCACGGCCGGCGTGCTGGCGCTGGCCGAGTTCTTCGCCGACAAGATCCCCGGCGTGGATTCGGTCTGGGACCTGCTGCAGACGCTGGCCCGGATCCCGGCCGGCGCGTTCCTCGCCGCGGCGGCGCTGTCGCCGGACGGCGAGCTGGGCGCCGGCGCGCTGGCCGCCGGGGCCGGCGCGGCGCTGGCCAGCCACGCGCTCAAGTCCGGCGCCCGCGCCCTGCTGAACACCTCGCCCGAGCCGGCCAGCAACTGGGTGGCCTCGGCGGCCGAGGACACGGTGGTGGTCGGCGGCCTGGCCCTGGCCATCGCCCATCCGTGGATCGCGCTGGGGCTGGTGGTGGGTTCCAGCGTGCTGGGGGCCCTGCTGGTGTGGTGGATCTGGCGCAGCCTGGCGCGCGGGGTGCGCCGGCTGTTCGCCGCGCCGCCCGCCTGAGGCCGGCCGCGGCAGACTTGTCCCCATGAACGCATCTGGCCACATAATGCGATCCCACCAGGGGGAAGACTGATGGCCGTACGAGACTCCGCGCCGGCGCCGGACGAACCGGCCGCGCGCACGCGCATGCGCGCCGAGACGCCGCCACCCCACTACTGGCGCCGCTGGACCCAGGACGCTGCCGAAGCGCCGGCGCCCGGCGAGGACGCGCCCGCCGCCGCCGCGTCCGGTCCCCCCCCGTCCGAGGCCGATGCCCAGGCCGAGGCGCCCTACCGCATCCTCATCGTCGAGGACGACCGCACCCAGGCGCTGTTCGCCCAGAGCGTGCTGCACGGCGCCGGCATGGCGGCCGAGGTGCAGATGCAGCCGGAAGGCGTGATCGAGGCCATCGGCCGCTTCGACCCGGACCTGATCCTGATGGACCTGCACATGCCCGGCCTGGACGGCATGCGCCTGACCGCACTGATCCGGCAGCAGCCCGGCTGCCAGCTGCTGCCGATCGTGTTCCTCACCGGCGATCCCGACCCGGAGCGCCAGTTCGAGGTGCTGGAAAGCGGCGCCGACGACTTCCTCACCAAGCCCATCCGCCCGCGCCACCTCATCGCGGCGGTGTCCAACCGCATCCAGCGCACGCGCGCGCAGCGCCGGCTGCCCGCGGCGGCGCCCGCGCGCAACCATCCGGAGACCGGCCTGGCCACCCGCGCCTGGCTGCTGCAGCAGATCGAGTCGGCGCTGGGCGCCGGCGCCCACGGCGGGCTGTTCTTCATCGAGATCGGCAGCGCGCTGAGCCTGCGCGAACGCTTCGGCTACGCCGCCTTCGAGCGGCTGATGGCCGAGGCCGGGCGGCGCCTGGCGCAGATCGTCGCGCCCGCGCCGCTGGCGCGGCTGAACGACAACAGCTTCCTGGCATTGCTGCGCAACGCCGACGAGGCAGGGCTGGAAGCCACCGCCGCGGGCATCCGCGACCGGCTGTCGGCCGAGAGCTTCCTGGTGCGCGACGATGAGACCCTGCACCTGCGCGCGGCCATCGGCTACGCCGCGCTCTCGCACGGCTTCGCCGACGCCGGCTCGGCGCTCGAGGCCACCGAGCGCAGCGCGCTGCAGGCGCGCCTGCGCAGCGACGCCGTGGCCGCCTACGTCCCGCCCAGCGAGCAGGACGCGCAGGAACACCTGGCCATGCTCGAGGGCCAGCTGGAACTGGCCTACCAGCCCATCGTCGCGGTGGCCGGCAACGACCAGGCCCAGTACCAGGTGCTGCTGCGCCTGCGCCGCCCCGACGGCACGCTGCTGCCGGCCGGCCAGGTGGTGCCGGTGGCCGAGGCCAGCGGCCGCATCGTCGACCTGGACCAGCAGGTGATGGAGCACGCGCTCGACCTGGTCGCGCGGCGCGCGGCCGAGGGCAGCCCGCTGCGCCTGTTCGTCTCGCAGTCGCCGCGCACGCTGGCGCGCGAGGCGTTCGCCGAGTGGCTGCTGAAGGCCGTGTCCGGCCGCGGCATCGACGGCACCTCGGTGGTGATCGACATCCGCCTGGCCGACGCGCTCGTGCACAGCGTCACCCTCGCCGATTTCTGCCGCCGGCTGGTGCCGGCGGGCGTGCAGTTCTGCCTGAGCCAGTTCGAACCCGGCGCCGAGGCCGAGGCGCTGCTGGCGCAGCTGCCGCTGGGCTACGTGCGCATGGCCGCGCGCTTCGCCGGCGCGCATGCCGACGCCGCGCTGCGCGACCAGCTGCGCGCGGCCATCGACCTGGCCCACCGGCTGGGCCTGCAGGTGGTCGGCCAGCAGATCGAGGACCCGCAGGCCGCGGCCGCCATGTGGATGGCGGGCATCGACTTCGTCCAGGGCAACCTCGTGCACTCGGTCGGCAGCGAGCTGGACTTCGACTTCCAGAACGCGGTGCTGTAGGCCATGGCCGCCCCGGCGCCGCGCAGCGCATGGCCCGCCGTCTGCGCGGCCG
>DASRYN010000005.1:0-2652 GCA_035687185.1 Pseudoxanthomonas sp.
CCGCCACGACCACGACGGCGGCGCGCCCGACGACCCCGGCCACCGCGAGCGGGTGTGGCTGTCCGCGCGCGACGGCCGCGGCATGGAACTGCTGCAGTCCGCGCTCGCCCAGCGCCTGGACCTGCAGCGCGCCCATGGCGAGCTGCGCCTGTCGCCGCAGGCCGGCCGCCTGCGCGCGCGGCTGCACCAGCTCGGCGCGGTGCGTGCGGAGGAGGCCGACGAGCACGGCTGGCGCCTGCAGGTGGACCTGCCGCGCGGCGAGGCCGAGCGCCTGGCCGCGCGCGCCGACGGCGAGCCGCTGCGCGCGCTGCTGCCGCCGCGCGACCCCGACTGACCCGCCGGCCGGGGCGCGCACCCGGTCTTGCTAGAATCGGGCCGAGACCCGGCCGGCCGCGCCGCGCCGGGGCCCATCACCACGGAGCTTTCATGGTCTGGAACACCCCAGGCAAGGGCGGGGACTCCCCCGACAACAACCGCCAGTCGCCCTGGCCGCCGCGGCGTCCGCCCGGTGGCAGGGGGCCGGGCGACGTGCTGGCGCGGCTGCGCGACGCCTTCGGCGGCGGCGGTGGCGGCATCGGCCGCTGGATCCTGCTGGGCGCGGCCCTGCTGGTGCTGCTGAGCAGCTTCCAGCTGATCGGCGAGCAGCAGCGCGGCGTGGTGCTGCGCTTCGGCCAGTTCGCCCGCGTGA
Organism: Pseudoxanthomonas sp.; assembly: GCA_035687185.1. Lineage (GTDB taxonomy): Bacteria > Pseudomonadota > Gammaproteobacteria > Xanthomonadales > Xanthomonadaceae > Pseudoxanthomonas. The sequence goes on from DASRYN010000005.1 coordinate 689, forward strand.
TGCAGCCGGGTCCGAACCTGAAGTGGCCGTGGCCGGTGGAGCGCGTGATCAAGGTCAACGCCACCCAGATCAAGACCTTCAGCAACACCGTGCCGGTGCTCACCCGCGACGAGAACATCGTCAACGTGGCGATGAACGTGCAGTACCGCGTGGGCGACCCGCGCCTGTACCTGTTCGGCTCGCGCGACGCCGACCGGGTGCTCGAGCAGGTGGCGCAGAGCGTGGTGCGCGAACAGGTGGGCCGGGCCAACCTGGACACCGTGCTCGGTGCCCGCGGGCCGCTGTCGGTCAGCGCCGCCGAGCAGCTGCAGGCCTCGCTGGACGCCTACCGCACCGGCCTGGTGGTCACCGAGCTGAACCTGCAGGACGCGCGTCCGCCGGAAGAGGTCAAGCCGGCCTTCGACGAGGTCAACAGCGCCCAGCAGATCAAGGACCAGTTGATCAACGAGGCCCGCGCCTACGCCGCCCGGGTCGTGCCCGAGGCGCGCGGCGAGGCGGCGCGCCGCCGCACCGTGGCCGAGGGCTACAAGGCCGCCAAGATCGCCCAGGCCGAAGGCGACGTGGCCCGCTTCTCGCTGCTGCGCGACGAATACCGCAACGCGCCCGAGGTCACCCGCAAGCGCCTGTGGCTGGAGACCGTGCAGGAAGTGCTGGCGCGCAACCGCAAGGTGGTCGGCGGCGACAGCCGCCAGCTGATCTACGTGCCCATGCCGTCCGGCAGCGCCGCGCCCGCGGCGCAGCCGGCCGCTCCGCCGGCGGCCGCGGCCGAGGCCCTGTTGCCGGCCATCGAGAGCAGCGCCGAGCCGCTGCGCAACGGCGTGCGCGACCCGCAGCGCACCGGCCGCGAGGAGGTGACCCGATGAAGTACCCGCTCTGGATCGCCCTGGCGGTCACCGCGCTGCTGGGCCTGATGGGCTCGGTGTACGTGGTCCGCGAGGACCAGGTCGGTCTGGTCCTGAACCTGGGTCGGGTGGCCCGCACCGACATCGGCCCCGGCCTGCACTTCAAGTGGCCGCTGGTGGAGACCGCGCGCGTGTTCGACCGCCGCTTCAGCCTGGTCGACTTCTCGCCCGAGCGCTACCTGACCTCGGAGCGCAAGGACGTGAGCGTGGACTTCGTCGCCATCGGCTACATCGACGACGTGCGCGCGTTCTACCGCGCCACCGGCGGCGACGAGACGGCGGCCAGCGACCGCCTGGCGCCGATCATCAAGGACTCGCTGCGCAACGAGATCAACGCCCGCACCCTGACCCAGCTGGTCTCCGGCGACCGCAGCGAGGTGATCGCGCGGCAGCTGGAGGGCATCAACCGCGGCGCGGGCACGCTGGGCATGCGCATCGTCGACATCCGCCTCAAGCAGATCGACCTGCCCACCGACAGCGACGTCATCAAGCAGGTCTACGACCGCATGCGCGCCGAGCGCAAGCAGGTGGCCAGCGCGCTGCGCGCCGAGGGCGAGGAGCAGGCACGCACGGTGCGCGCGCAGGCCGACCGCGACCAGGCGGTGATCGTGGCCGAGGCCGAGCGCGACGCGCAGCGGCTGCGCGGCGAGGGCGACGCCGGGGCGGCGCGGCTGTACGCCGAGGCGGCGTCGGCCGATGCCGGCTTCTACGCGTTCTACCGCAGCCTGGAGGCATACCGCGGCGCGTTCGCGGACGGGCAGGGCGTGATCGTGCTGGACCGCGACGACCCGTTCCTCCAGTACATGGAGAGCGACCGCTGATGCCGGCCGAGCTGGTGTCGGCGCTGTGCCTGGTGGCGGTGTTGGAGGGGCTGTTCCTGTTCGTGGCGCCGGAGCTGTGGCGGCGGACGATGGAGCAGCTGGCGTCGCGCCCGGCGGCCAGCCTGCGCCGGCTGGGCGGGGCGATGCTCGCCCTCGGGCTGGCGGCGCTGTGGTGGTCGCGGATGGGCTGGGGCGCGGGCGCGCCCTGAAAGGCCGCGGATGCAGTCGGCGCCGGCGGGTC
>DASRYN010000006.1:0-11145 GCA_035687185.1 Pseudoxanthomonas sp.
ACGGTGCGGGCGGAGATCGGGATCTCCTCGCCGGTCTTCGGGTTGCGGCCCGGGCGCTGGTTCTTGCGGCGCAGGTCGAAGTTGCCGAAGCCCGAGAGCTTCACCTGTCGCCCGCCCTGCAGGGCCTCGCGCAGCACGTCGAAGAACGCGTCGACGAATTCCTTCGCCTCGCGCTTGTTCAGGCCGACTTCGTCGAACAGACGCTCGGCCATCTCAGCCTTGGTCAATGCCATCCTAGTCCCCTGCTCAGCCGCGGATCCGGGCGCCGTGTTCGCGCGCCAGCGCGGCCACCACCCGCTCCACGACCGATTCGGCGTCGTGGTCGGTCAGAGTGCGCGTGTTGTCCTGCAAAATCAAGCCCATAGCCAGACTCTTGCAACCGGATTCCACCCCGGGGCCCTGGTAGCGGTCGAACAGCACCAAGTCGCGCAGCACCGGGCCGGCGGCGGCGCGCGCGCTCGCGGCCAGCACCGCCCACGGCACCTCCCCGCCGACCACGAAGGCCAGGTCGCGGCGCACGGCCGGGAAGCGCGACTGCGCCTCCGCCCGCGGCAGCGCCCGGCGCTCCAGCGGCGCCAGGTCCAGCTCGAAGGCGACCACGTCGGTGTCCAGGTCCAGCGCCTTCTGCAGGCGCGGGTGCAGCTGGCCGATCCAGCCGACGGCCACCGGGCCGCCCTCCAGGTCGGTGCGCACCACCTCGGCGCTGCGGCCGGGATGGCCGAAGGGCTGGGCCGAGGGCCGGAACTCCAGCACCGCCCCGGCCGCGGCGGCCAGCGACTCCAGGTCGCCCTTCAGGTCGTGGAAGTCCACCGCGCGCGCGGGCACGCCCCACTGCTCCGTGGCGGCCGGGCCGCAGGCCACGGCGGCGATGCGGCGGGTCTCGTCCGGGGCGGGCGCCGGCCCGCCGGGGGCGCGCTGCGCCGGGTCGGCGGCCGAGAACACCCGGCCCAGCTCGAACAGGCGCACCCGCCCGGCCTGGCGGGCGCGGTTGCGCGCCAGCGCGTCGACCAGGCCCGGCAGCAGCCGCGGCCGCATCACCGCCAGCTCGGCGCTGAGCGGGTTGGCCAGCGGCACGGTGCCGGCCTCGACGCCCCACTGGCGCAGCAGTTCGGCCTCGACGAAGGCGAAGCTGATGGCCTCCAGGTAGTCGCGAGCGACCATCTGCCTGCGCAGCTCGGCCTCGCCCAGCCGGGTCTCGCTGGCCGCGGCGATGCGCGCCGGCCCGCCGGGCACCGTGGTCGGCAGGCGGTCGTAGCCGTGGATGCGCGCCAGTTCCTCGATCAGGTCTTCCTCCAGCGCGATGTCGAAGCGACGGCTGGGCGGGGTGACCTGCCAGCCGTCGGCGGCCGGGGCCACCTGCATGCCCAGCGCGCGCAGGATGCGTTCGACCTCGGCATCGGCGATGTCGATGCCCAGCACGCGCGGCACGCGCGCGCGGCGCAGGCCGATCGCGGCCGGGCGCGGCAGGTGCGCGGGGAGCACCGCCTCGGTCACCGGACCGGGGGTGCCGCCGGCCAGGTCGAGCACCAGGCGCGTGGCCAGTTCGATGGCCGTGCGCGGCAGCTCCGGGTCCACGCCGCGCTCGAAGCGGTGGCCGGCGTCGGTGTGCAGGCCCAGGCGCCGGCCCCGGCCCATGATCGCGGCCGGCGCGAAGTGCGCGGCCTCGAGGAAGACGTTGGCCGTGGCGTCGGTGACGCGGGTGTCCATGCCGCCCATCACGCCGGCCAGCGCCACCGGCCGGTCGGCGTCGGTGATGGCCAGGAAACCCTCGTCCAGTTCGACCTCGCGGCCGTCCAGCAGCACCAGCCGCTCGCCGGCGCGGCCGTGGCGCACGCCGACCGGGCCATGTAGCCGGTCCAGGTCGAAGGCATGCATGGGCTGGCCCAGCTCCAGCATCACGTACTGGGTGACGTCCACCAGCAGCGACACCGGGCGCACGCCGCTGCGGCGCAGCCGCTCGGCCATCCACAGCGGGGTGCGCGCGGCCGGGTCCACGCCTTCGATGACGCGGCCGCAGTAGCGCGGCGCGTCGGCGCCGGCGTGCAGTTCCACCGGCAGGGCGCGGCTGCACGCGGCCGGGACCGGGGCCACGTCCAGCGGGGCCACCTCGCTGGCGCAGGCGGCGGCCACGTCGTAGGCGATGCCGCGCACGCTGAAGCAGTCGGCGCGGTTGGGGGTGAGCTTGATCTCGATGCTCGCGTCCGGCAGGCCCAGGTATTCGGCCAGCGGGGCGCCGACGGGTGCGTCGCCGGGCAGTTCCAGCAGGCCGGAGGCGTCCTCGTCCAGGCCCAGCTCGCGGGCCGAGCAGAGCATGCCGTTGGATTCCACGCCGCGCAGCCGGGCGGTCTTGATGGAGATGCCGCCGACGCTGGCGCCGACGGTGGCCAGCGGCGCGACCAGCCCGGCGCGCGCGTTGGGGGCGCCGCAGACGATCTGCAGCGGCTCGCCCTGGCCGATGTCGACCTTGCACACCTGCAGGCGGTCGGCCTCGGGATGGCGCACCGCCTCGACGATGCGCGCCACCACCACGCCGGCCAGGCCGTCGCCCAGCGCGGCCACGTCCTCGACCTCCAGCCCGATGGCGGTCAGGGTCGCGGCCAGTTCGTCGCGGGTGGCGCGGGTGGACACGTGGCTGCGCAGCCAGTTTTCGCTGAATTTCATCGGGAAGCCGGGTTGGGTTCGGATGGAGGTTCGGTGAAGCGGGTTCGCGGCGGGAGCGGGTCCGCGTCGGGTTCGCCATGCGGCACCGGGCGCGGATGCCGGCCCGCCCCTCAGGCGAACTGCCTGAGGAAGCGCACGTCGTTCTCGAAGAAGGCGCGCAGGTCGTTGACCCCGTAGCGCAGCATGGCGAAACGCTCCACGCCCAGGCCGAAGGCGAAGCCGGTGTAGCGCTCCGGGTCGATGCCGCAGTTGCGCAGCACGTTCGGGTGCACCATGCCGCAACCGAGCACCTCCAGCCAGCGCACGCTGCCGTCGGGCTGCTGCCAGGCGATGTCCACCTCCGCGCCCGGCTCCACGAAGGGGAAATAGCTGGGGCGGAAGCGCATCTGGAAGTCGCGCTCGAAGAAGGCGCGCACGAACTCGGCCAGCGTGCCCTTGAGGTCGGCGAAGGTGGCGTGCTCGTCCACCAGCAGGCCCTCGACCTGGTGGAACATCGGCGAGTGGGTCTGGTCCGAATCGCTGCGGTACACCTTGCCGGCGGCGATCATGCGCAGCGGCGGGCGGTGGCTGTCCATGTAGCGCACCTGCACGCCCGAGGTGTGGGTGCGCAGCAGGCGGCCGTCGCCGAAGTAGAAGGTGTCGTGCATGGCGCGCGCCGGGTGGTGCGGCGGGAAGTTCAGCGCCTCGAAGTTGTGCCAGTCGTCCTCGATCTCCGGGCCGTCGGCAAGCTCGTAGCCCAGGCGGCCGAAGATCTCGGCGATGCGCTCCAGGGTGCGCGAGACCGGATGCAGGCCGCCGCGCTGGGCGGCCCGGCCCGGCAGGGTCACGTCGATCGCCTCGCCGGCCAGGCGCGCGTCGAGCGCCGCCTCCTCCAGCACGGCGCGACGCGCGGCCAGGGCCTGGCCCACCTCGTCGCGCACGCGGTTGATCGCCTCGCCGGCCGCCTTGCGCTGGTCGGGCGGCAGCGCGCCCAGCTGCTTGAGCTGCGCCGTGATGCTGCCCTGCTTGCCCAGCAGGCCGACCCGCAGCGCCTCCAGCGCCTCGGGATCCTGCGCGGCGGCGATGTCGGCCAGCGCGCGCGCGGCCAGGGATTCGATTTCGCTCATGGGATTTCCGCTACTGGAAAAACAAATGGGGAAGGACTCGCGCCCTTCCCCACGTGTCGGGCGGCGGGCCGCCCGGTACTGCTTTTACGGTGGAGAGGCGGCCCCTCAGGCCGCCAGAGCGCCCTTCGCCTTCTCGGCCAGCGCGGTAAACCCGGCCGCGTCGTGCACGGCGATGTCGGCCAGCACCTTGCGGTCCAGGGTGATGCCGGCCTTCTGCAGGCCGTTCATGAAGCGGCTGTAGCTCAGGCCGTTGCTGCGGGCGGCCGCGTTGATGCGGGTGATCCACAGCGAACGGAAGTTGCGCTTCTTCTGCTTGCGGCCGATGTAGGCGTACTGCTGCGCCTTGATGACCGCCTGCTTGGCGACGCGGAAGACCTTGCGGCGGGCGTTGTAGTAGCCCTTGGCCAGGTTGAGGACCTTCTTGTGACGGCGGCGCGCCTGCACGCCACGCTTGACTCGTGCCATTTCCTAGTCCTCCTCAGAGATACGGCAGCATGCGGTCCAGGCGGCCGGCATCCTCGGCGCGGACGTGGTTCGTCTGCCGCAGGTTGCGCTTCCGCTTGGTGGCCTTCTTGGTGAGGATGTGGCTACGGTTGGCGTGGCCGGCCTTGTACTTGCCGGAGGCGGTCTTGCGGAAACGCTTGGCCGCCGCCCGGTTGGTCTTGATCTTGGGCATTGCGATGTCCTTGGTGGGATCTGTCACTGGCGCGGGCGGTGGCCGCACGGCCTGCGACTGGGTCGCAAGCCAGGGGTACCACGCTTTCCATCCTTGCCCATGCCGGTCTGTAAGCCGTTGAATCCCCAGGGAAACCACGGCGGGTCCTGTGGCTGCTGGCAGCCACCCCGGCGAACCGGAGCCGCGCATTATGCCCGGCGGCGGTTTGCCTTGCAAATCAGCGGGTTCGGGCGCCGGCAGACGGCGGCCCCGGCACGTCCCCTGCCCTCGCCGTGGACGCCCGGCCCGGTCCCTGTCCGGGCGGCCGCCCGCCGGAAAAAGGAAGGGGCGCCGCTGGCGCCCCCGCCGACCGGCCCGGCCACCGGGCCGGACCGCTGCCGCATTCCGGATGCGGTCACTTCTTCTTCGGCGCGATCATCATCACCATCTGCCGCCCTTCCAGGCGGGGGCGCGACTCGATCACGATGTCCTCGCCCAGGTCGGCCTCGATCCGCGCGGCCATCTGCCGGCCAAGCTCCTGGTGGCTCATCTCGCGACCGCGGAAGCGGATGTTGACCTTGACCTTGTCGCCCTCCTCCAGGAAGCGGCGCATGTTGCGCAGCTTGATCTGGTAGTCGCCCTCGTCGGTCACGGGGCGGAACTTCAGCTCCTTGATCTCGACCTGCTTCTGCTTCTTCTTGGCCTCGCTGGCCTTTTTCTGCTGCTCGAAGCGGAACTTGCCGAAATCCATGATCTTGCAGACCGGCGGGTCCGCATTCGGCTGGATTTCGACCAGGTCCAGACCTTCGTCCTCGGCCATGCGCAGGGCCTCGTCTCGCGACAGGACGCCGATCATCTCGCCATCGGACCCGATCACGCGCACGCGCGGGACCCGGATCTCGTGGTTCTTTCGGTTTTGTTTCTCGGGGGTGCTGATGTTGCGGTCTCCAGGGGTGGACTGGGCGGCGGGGGCCGGGCGGCCAACCTACGCCATCTGTTGCGAACGCAGCGTATCGGCGAACGCGGACACCGACATTGTGCCCAAATCTTCCCCCGAACGCGTACGCACCGCCACGGCGCCGTTTTCCTTCTCGCGGTCCCCGACCACCAGCAGGTACGGCACCCGTTGCAGGGTGTGCTCGCGGATCTTAAAGCCGATTTTCTCGTTCCGCAAATCGGCCTCGACCCTGAACCCTTGATTTGCAAGGGTTTTCCGGACCTCGGCCACGTATTCAGCCTGGGCGTCGGTGATGTTCATCACCACCGCCTGGACCGGGGCAAGCCAGGCCGGGAAGGCGCCGGCGTGGTGCTCGATCAGGATGCCGATGAAGCGCTCCATCGAGCCGACGATGGCACGGTGCAGCATGACCGGGTGCCGGCGCTGGCTGTGCTCGTCCACGTACTCGGCGCCCAGGCGGCCGGGCATCATGAAGTCGACCTGCATGGTGCCCAGCTGCCAGGTGCGGCCGATGGCGTCCTTCAGGTGGTACTCGATCTTGGGGCCGTAGAAGGCGCCCTCGCCGGGCAGCTCCTGCCATTCCACGCCCGAGGCGCGCAGGGCCGAGCGCAGGGCGTCCTCGGCCTTGTCCCAGGTGGCGTCGTCGCCCAGGCGGCTGTCCGGGCGCAGGGCGATCTTGATCTGGATCTCGCTGAAGCCGAAGTCGGCGTAGACCTTCAGCGCCTGCTCGTGGAAGGCGCGCACTTCGCCCTCGATCTGCTCTTCGGTGCAGAACACGTGGCCGTCGTCCTGGGTGAAGCCGCGCACGCGCAGGATGCCGTGCAGCGCGCCGGAAGGCTCGTTGCGGTGGCAGGAACCGAATTCGCCGTAGCGGATCGGCAGGTCGCGGTAGCTGTGCAGGCCCTGGTTGAACACCTGCACGTGGCCGGGGCAGTTCATCGGCTTGACCGCGTAGGTGCGCTTCTCCGACTCGGTGAAGAACATATTGTCCTTGTAGTTGTCCCAGTGGCCGGACTTCTGCCACAGCGACACGTCCAGGATCTGCGGGCAGCGCACCTCGCCGTAGCCGGTATCGCGGTAGACCTTGCGCATGTACTGCTCGACCACCTGCCAGATCGCCCAGCCCTTGGGGTGCCAGAACACCAGGCCCGGCGCCTCCTCCTGCAGGTGGAACAGGTTCTGCTGCCTGCCGATCTTGCGGTGGTCGCGCTTCTCGGCCTCCTCGATGCGCTGGATGTAGGCCTTCAGCTGCTTCTCGTCCGCCCAGGCCGTGCCGTAGATGCGCTGCAGCTGCTCGTTCTTCGCGTCGCCGCGCCAGTAGGCGCCGCTGATGCGGGTGAGCTTGAAGGCCTTGAGGAAGCGCGTGTTGGGCACGTGCGGGCCGCGGCACATGTCCACGTATTCCTGGTGGTAGTACAGGCCCATGGCGGTCACCTCCGGGCCCATGTCCTCGATCAGGCGCAGCTTGTAGTCCTCGCCGCGGGACTTGAAAACCTCCACGACCTCGGCGCGCGGGGTCATCTTCTTGACCACGTCGTAGTCCTGGGCGATCAGCTCGCGCATGCGCTGCTCGATCGCGACCAGGTCGTCCGGGGTGAACGGGCGCTCGCTGTAGATGTCGTAATAGAAGCCCTCGGCGATCACCGGGCCGATGACCATCTTCACGTCGGGATACAGCTGCTTGACCGCGTGGCCGACCAGGTGGGCGCAGGAGTGGCGGATGATCTCCACGCCCTCCTCGTCCTTGGGCGTGATGATGCGCACGGTGGCGTCATGGTCGATGGGGTCGCTGGCGTCCACCAGGCGCCCGTCCACCTCGCCGGCCACCGTGGCCTTGGCCAGGCCGGGGCCGATGGACTGCGCCACCTGCATGACGGTGACGGGGGCTTCGAACTCGCGGCGGCTGCCGTCGGGGAGCGTGATCGTGATCATGGGAACCGGAAAGTCTCTGTCGCGGCCGGCGGAAGCCGGCGCTGTTGCATCGGAAGGCCCGGCGGGGCGGCCGGGCGCCCGCTGGCGGGCAAACAAAAGGCGCCGGTCAGGCGCCTGCGGATTCGCGGGGCCCCGGCGGCGTCAGCGGTGGACGGTGGTAGTGCTCATGTCGCACGCTCGGCCGGCGTTTCCGCGGGCCACCCTGTGTCGTTGCGCGCGCCGGCCCGGCGCCGGCGGCATCGCGCCGATTCTAGCCCAAGCGCCCGCCGCGGGCGCAAACCGCGGCCCGCGGCGTGGCATGATGCCGGGCCCCAACGCACGTTTCCGGCCCCGGGGGACCGGCATGACCATCAAGGGCAAGGCCACCTCGCTCGACATCGCCTACCTGGCCGGGGTTTCCCAGCCCACGGTCTCGCGTGCGCTGCGCGGCAGCCCCTCGGTCAGCCCGGAAACGCGGCGGCGGATCCTGGCCATCGCCCGCGAGCTGAACTACAAGGTCGACAAGAACGCCTCCAACCTGCGCTGCCAGCAGTCCGGCACCCTGGCCCTGCTGTTCTTCGAGGACCCGACCCCGGACGACTCGCTGATCAACCCGTTCTTCCACTCCATGCTGGGCTCGATCACCCGGGCCTGCGCGGTGCGCGGCTACGACCTGCTGGTCTCGTTCCAGCAGCTGTCCAACAACTGGCACGCGGACTTCGAGGACAGCCACAAGGCCGACGGCATCATCCTGCTCGGCTACGGCGATTACCTGGAGTCCCGGTCGCGGCTGCAGCAGCTGGTGCAGCAGGGCACCCATTTCGTGCGCTGGGGGGCGGCGCTGCCGGGGCAGCCGGGCGTGTCCATCGGCTGCGACAACTTCCAGGGCGGCCACGACATCACCGCGCACCTGCTGGAACGCGGGCGGCGACGCATCGCCTTCCTGGGCCACGCCTCGGACCACTATCCCGAGTTCCTGGAGCGGTACCGCGGCCACGACGCGGCGCTGCGCGCGGCCGGCCTGGCGGCGCGGCCGGAACTGCGGCGCGACGCGATCACCACCGAGCAGTCCGGCCACGAGGCCGCCCGCGCGCTGCTGGCCGCCGGCGCCGGCTTCGACGCGGTGTTCGCCGCCAGCGACCTGATCGCCATCGGCGCGATGAAGGCGCTGCGCGAGCACGGCCTGCGCGTGCCGGCCGACGTGGCGGTGGCCGGCTTCGACGACATCCCGATGGCAGGGCTGGTGGATCCCGGCCTGTCCACCGTCCAGCAGGACACCAAGCGCGCCGGCGAGCTGCTGGTGGACAGCCTGATCCGGCTGATCCAGGGCCAGCCGGTGGAAAGCCAGACGCTGCCGGTGCGGCTGGTGCTGCGCGCGTCCTCGGCGGCCTGAAGCCGCGCCCGGTTCAGCGCATCAGCTCCTTCAACCGCCGCCGCAGTGCCGGCTCGGTCAGCGGCCGGTCGTGGAACAGCACGCGCACGCCGTGGGCCGGCACCTCCACGGCCACGCGGTCGCGCACGCGCACCACGCCGCCGTCGAACGCATCGCGCCAGCGGCCCCGCTGCACGTACTCGTCCAGCACGATGGTGCGCGGGGCGTCGCCCTTGTTCAGCAGCACCAGCGCGGTCTGGTGCACGCCGTCCTTCTGGTAGACGCGGTAGAAAGCGGCCTCGTCCCCGGCCAGGCGCAGGTTGAACTGCAGGCCGCGCTGCAGCGCCGGCGACTCCCCGCGCAGCCGGGCGATGCGCCTGAGGTTGCGGTGGATCGGGTGCGCCGCCGCGGCGTCGATCCGCTCCTGGCCGAAGTAGTTGCGGTTGCCGCCATGCTCGGCGCGGCCGCGCATGAACCCGACCTCCGAGCCGTAGTACACCACCGGGATGCCGCGCGCGGTGAACAGCCAGTTGTGGGCGTCGATGAAGCCGGCGTCGTCCGCGTCCAGCCGCGGCATGTCGTGGTTGTCGTAGAAGGTGGCCAGCTCGTAGGGGTTGGCGTAGGGCCCGCCCTCCAGGTGCAGCGCCGGGGCCAGGCGCTCGAAGCCGGCGCGCGGGCGCCCGAACACCTCGGCCATGGCCTGCTTCATGGGGAAGTCCAGCACGCTGATGCCGCCGTTCTCGGGCAGGGTGAACGGGGCGATGTTGGCGGCCTCGTAGTCGAACGCCTCGCCGAACATGTACATGCCCGGGTGCCTGGCGCGCACCCGGTCGGCGAACGCCTTCCAGAACGGCAGCGGCTGGTGGCGGATGGTGTCGATGCGCAGCGCGTCCACACCCTGCCCGATCCAGTGCAGGTAGGCGCCGACCAGGTAATCCATCACCTCCGGGTTGTCGGCGGCGAAATCGCCCAGCTGGGCCAGGTCCGGCGCGGTGTTGTAGAAGCGGTGCAGCGGGTTGCCGGCCGGGTCCAGCCGCTGCGGCGGCAGGTTCTGGTGGTCGGCGACCAGGCGGCCCTGCGCATCGAACACCTGGCCGAACTGCGGTTGCGCCTCCGGCATGGTGAAGGCCGGCGAGCCGTGGTTGCCGACCACGTCCAGCACGGTCTTCAGCCCCCGTGCCTTCAACCCGCGGTTCAGCGCGGCGAAGTCCAGCCCCGGGCTGGGCAGGTGCTCGTCGAGCCGGTAGAAGTTGACGCCCCAGTAGCCGTGGTAGCCGGTCTTGCCGCGGTCGGTGAGGAAACCGTCGCAGGTGACCGGATCGCCACCGGTGAAGGCCTGGTCCGGGTTGTCGACGATCGGCGTCAGCCACACCGCGGTGAAGCCCAGGTCGCGGATGTAGCCGGCGTTGTCCAGCAACCCGCGGAAGTCGCCGCCCAGGTAGCCGATGTTTCCGGACACGCCGTCGCAGGGCGGCAGCGGCAGGTCGAAGGTGCGGTGCGCGCCGCCCTGGTCGAGGTGGTCGTTGCCGGGGTCGCCGTTGACGAAGCGGTCGGTGACCACGAAGTACACCGCCTCCCGCGCGAACGGCTCCAGCGTGCCGTAGAACGCCTCGGTGCCCGCCGCGGCGCCGGGTGCGGCCAGCGCGGCCGCCAGTGCGAGCGCGCGCATCATGCCGCCGCCTCCGTCGCACCCTGGCGCGGGACCGCCAGCACGCACAGCCCCGCCAGCAGCAGGCTGGCCCCGCCCACCGCCAGCGCCCACAGCGGCTGCCCGCCGAACGCGGCGCGGAGCACGAAGCCGAGCAGGCTGGCGGCCACCAGCTGCGGGATCACGATGAAGAAATTGAAGATGCCCATGTACACGCCCATCTTCGCCGCCGGCAGGCTGTCGGACAGCATCGCGTAGGGCAGCGACAGGATCGAGGCCCAGGCGAAACCCACGCCCACCATCGACAGCAGCAGCCACTGCGGATCGCGCACCAGCAGGAACGACAGCAGCCCCGCCGCCCCCAGCCACAGGTTGGCCAGGTGCGCGCCGCGCAGGCCCAGGCCGCGCACCATCCACGGGATCGCCACCGCGGCCAGCGCGGCGAAGCCGTTGTAGGCGGCGAACAGCACGCCCACCCAGTTGGCGCCCTCGTTGTAGGCGGCCGAGGTCGGATCGTCGCTGCCGAAGTGGGTGCCGGCCACCGCGGCGGTGGTGTAGATCCACATCGCGAACAGCGCGAACCACGAGAAGAACTGCACCACCGCCAGCCGGCGCATGGCCCGGGGCATGCGCCGCAGGTCGGCCACGATCGACGGCAGCATGCCGCCGGGCGGCAGCGCGCGCGCCAGCAGCAGGAGCAGGCCGTATGCGGCCAGCATGCCGGCCAGCACGTAGAGCATGCGGTCCCACCCGCGCAGCGCGATCAACGCGGCCAGGCCGGCGCCGGCGGCCAGCCATGCGAGCGCCGCGGCCACCGGCGCGGCGGCCGCGGGC
>DASRYN010000007.1:0-2330 GCA_035687185.1 Pseudoxanthomonas sp.
GGGCGGCCGGCACTGCCCCACGCACGAGGCGCTGGCCGCCACGCTGCGCGCCGACCTGCGCGCCGCGCCCGGGCCGGCGCAGGGCGGGGCGGGGCGCCGGCTGCTGGTGAAAGGTTCGCGCGGAAGCGCGATGGACAGGATCGTGACCGCGCTGCTGGCGCAGGGAGACGCTACGGATGCTGCTTGAACTGGCGCGCTGGCTGCAGGGGCTGGAGAACTTCTTCGGCCTGTTCGGCTACATCACCTTCCGCGGCATCCTGGCCGCGCTGACCGCCCTGTTCCTCTCGCTGTGGCTGGGCCCGGCGGTGATCCGGCGGCTGGCCCAGTTCAAGGGCGGCCAGCCGATCCGCCAGGACGGCCCGCAGACGCACTTCTCCAAGGCCGGCACGCCGACCATGGGCGGTGCGCTGATCCTGCTCACGGTGCTGCTGTCGGTGCTGCTGTGGGGCGACCTCCGCAACCGCTACGTGTGGGTGGTGCTGGCGGTGATGGTGTCCTTCGGCGCCATCGGCTGGTACGACGACTGGATCAAGATCGTCAAGCGCGACCCCAACGGGCTGAAGTCGCGCTGGAAGTACCTGCTGCAGTCGCTGTTCGGCCTGGCCGCCGCGCTGGTGCTGTACTGGACCGCCGACGCGCCGTCCAACACCACCTTCTACCTGCCGCTGCTGAAGGACTTCGCCCTGCCGCTGGGCGCCGGCTTCGTCGTGGTGGCGTACCTGGGCATCGTCGGCTTCTCCAACGCGGTGAACCTGACCGACGGCCTGGACGGCCTGGCGATCATGCCCGCCGTGCTGGTGGCCTGCGCGCTGGGCGTGTTCGCCTACGCCTCGGGCAACGTGGTGTTCGCCAACTACCTGCAGATCCCGCAGGTGCCGGGCGCGGGCGAGGTGGTGATCATCTGCGCCGCCATCGCCGGCGCCGGCCTGGGCTTCCTGTGGTTCAACACCTACCCGGCCATGGTCTTCATGGGCGACATCGGCGCGCTGGCGCTGGGCGCGGTGCTGGGCACCATCGCGCTGATCGTGCGCCAGGAGATCATCCTGGCGGTGATGGGCGGCGTGTTCGTCATCGAGATGCTCTCGGTGATGATCCAGGTGGCCTCGTTCAAGCTCACCGGCAAGCGCGTGTTCCGCATGGCGCCCATCCACCACCACTTCGAGCTGAAGGGGTGGCCGGAGCCGCGGGTGATCGTCCGCTTCTGGATCATCTCCGTGATCCTGGTCCTGATCGGCCTGGCCACGCTGAAGGTGCGCTGATGAACGACCTCTCGCGCCAGGCGACCCGGCTGGAGGCCATCGGCGGCCGCTTCGACCCGTGGCTGCTGGGCGGCACGCTGGCGCTCGCCTGCCTGGGCGTGGTGATGGTGGCGTCCGCGTCCATCGCCATCGGCGAGAACCTGGGGGTGGGGCCGTTCCACTACCTGGTGCGCCACGTGCTGTTCCTGGGCGTCGGCCTGGGCCTGGCGGCGGCGCTGATGCGCACCGAGCTCAAGCTGGTGGAGAAGTACAACCAGATGCTGCTGCTGGGCTGCATCGTGCTGCTGCTGCTGCCGTGGGTGCCGGGCCTGGGGGTGAGCGTGAACGGCGCGCGCCGCTGGATCAACCTGGGCGTCTCGCGCTTCCAGGTGGTGGAGGCGGTGAAGGTGCTCTACATCGTCTGGCTGGCCAGCTACCTGGTGCGCTTCCGCGACGAGGTCAACGCCACCTGGCCGGCGATGCTCAAGCCGCTGGGCGTGGCCGCGCTGCTGATCGGCATGCTGCTGGCGCAGCCGGACTTCGGCTCGGCCACGCTGCTGCTGGGCATCACCGCCGGCATGCTGGTGCTGGGCGGCGTGAACCTGCCGCGGATGTCCATGCCGGTGGTGGCGGCGCTGCCCGTGCTGGTGGCGCTGGTGGTGTTCGAGCCGTACCGCATGCGCCGCGTGACCTCCTTCCTGGACCCGTGGGCCGACCAGCTCGGCTCCGGCTACCAGCTGACCAACGCGCTGATGGCCATCGGCCGCGGCGAGTGGTTCGGCGTGGGCCTGGGCGGCTCGGTGCAGAAGCTGAACTACCTGCCCGAGGCGCACACGGACTTCATCTTCTCGGTGATCGCCGAGGAACTGGGCTTCGTCGGCGTGTGCGCCGTCATCGGCCTGTACGCGCTGCTGGTCGGGCGCGCGCTGTACCTGGGCCTGAAGTGCGTCGACATGCGCCGCCATTTCGCCGGCTACTGCGCCTTCGGCGTGGCGCTGTGGCTGGGCATGCAGAGCTTCGTGTCCATCGGCGTGAACCTGGGCCTGCTCCCCACCAAGGGCCTGACCCTGCCGCTGGTCTCCTCCGGCGGCT
>DASRYN010000008.1:0-8081 GCA_035687185.1 Pseudoxanthomonas sp.
CCGGTGCCGCTGCGCGGTGGCGGACTGCAGGTCCTCTCGGGGCCGGAGCGGATCGAGACCGGCTGGTGGGACGGCTTCGACCTGCGCCGCGATTACTACCGCCTGCGCACGCGCGCCGGCCAGGAGGCCTGGGCCTTCCTGCCGGCCGGCGAGGCGGCGGGCGAGGGCGGCTGGATGCTGCACGGGTGGTTCGCATGAGCGCGCCCGCCGGCTACGCCGAGCTGCACTGCCTGTCGGCCTTCAGCTTCCAGCGCGGCGCCTCCACCCCGCGCGAGCTGTTCGAGCGCGCGCGCCGCCTGGGCTACCGCGCGCTGGCGATCACCGACGAGTGCAGCCTGGCCGGCATCGTCCGCGCCTGGCAGGCCGCGCGCGAGACCGGCGTGCCGCTGGTGGTGGGCAGCGAGCTGCAGGTCGAGGACGGGCCGAAGCTGGTCCTGCTGGTGGAGAACGCGGCCGGCTACCAGGCGCTGTGCCGGCTGGTCACCCGCGCGCGCCGGCGCGCGCCCAAGGGCCGCTACCGCCTGCTGCGCGAGGACTTCGACGAGGCCGGCGACGGCCTGCTGTGCCTGTGGCTGGCCGGTGCCGCGCCCGACCCGGCGCACGGCCTGTGGCTGCGCGAGCGCTTCCCCGGGCGCACCTGGCTGGCCGCCGAACTGCACCGACAGGCCGACGACGCCGCGCGCGTGGCGCGCTGGCAGGCAATGGCCGCGCATCTGCGGCTGCCGGTGGTGGCCAGCGGCGACGTGCACATGCACGCCCGCGGCCGCCGCGCGCTGCAGGACGTGATGACCGCCATCCGCCACCACACCACCGTGGCCGAGGCCGGCGGCCTGCTGTTCCCCAACGGCGAGCGCCACCTGCGCCCGCTGCCCGCGCTGGCGGCGCTGTACCCGCGGCCCTGGCTGGAGGAGACGCTGCGCATCGCCGGCCGCTGCACAGGGTTCGACCTCAAGGCGGGCATCGACTACCAGTACCCGCACGAGCTGGTCCCGCCCGGCCACGACGCCACCAGCTGGCTGCGCGAACTGGTCGAGCGCGGCGCCCGCGAGCGCTGGGAAGGCGGCGTGCCGGAGCGGGCGCGCGCGCTGATCGGGAAGGAGCTGGCGCTGATCGCGGAGAAGAAGTACGAGTCCTACTTCCTCACCGTGCACGACATCGTCCGCCACGCGCGGGGGCAGGGCATCCTCTGCCAGGGGCGCGGTTCGGCGGCCAACTCGGTGGTGTGCTTCGCCCTGGGCATCACCGCGCTGGACCCGACGCGGATGGACCTGCTGTTCGAGCGCTTCATCTCCACCGATCGCGACGAACCGCCGGACATCGACGTGGACTTCGAGCACGAGCGCCGCGAGGAGGTGATCCAGTACGTGTTCTCGCGCTACGGCCGCGAGCGCGCGGCGCTGGCCGCGGTGGCGACCCTCTACGGCGGCCGCGGCGCGCTGCGCGACGTGGCCCGCGCGCTGGGGCTGCCGCAGGACGCGATCTCGCGCCTGACCGCCAGCCTCGGCCACTGGGCCGACGAGCTGCCCACCGCCGAACGCCTGCGCGAGGAAGGCTTCGACCCGGACAGCCCGCTGCTGCGACGCATCCTGGTGCTGGCCGGCCAGCTGGTGGACATGCCGCACTACCTGTCCCAGCATCCCGGCGGCTTCGTCGTCTCCGAGCGCGCGCTGCACACCATGGTGCCGGTGGAGAACGCGGCCATGGACGGGCGCACCGTGATCCAGTGGGACAAGGACGACCTGGAGGCGATGGGCCTGCTCAAGGTGGACGTGCTGGCGCTGGGCATGCTGACCGCCGCACGCAAGGCGCTGGAGCTGGTCGAGCGCCACCGCGGCAGGCGCTACACCCTGGCCACCATCCCGGCCGAGGACCCGGCGACCTACCGGATGATCCAGGCCGCCGACACCGTCGGCGTGTTCCAGATCGAGTCGCGCGCGCAGATGGCGATGCTGCCGCGGCTCAAGCCCGCGACCTTCTACGACCTGGTGATCGAGGTGGCCATCGTGCGCCCGGGGCCGATCCAGGGCGACATGGTCCATCCCTACCTGCGCCGGCGCACCGGCGAGGAGGCGGTGAGCTATCCCTCGCCGGCGCTGCAGAAGGTCCTCGGGCGCACCCTGGGCGTGCCGCTGTTCCAGGAACAGGTGATGCAGATCGCCATGGTCGCGGCCGGCTTCACCGCCAGCGAGGCCGACGCCCTGCGCCGCTCGATGGCGGCCTGGAAGCGGCACGGCGGGCTGGAGAAGCACCACGAGCGGCTGGTGGCCGGCATGCTGGGCAACGGCTACACGCGCGAGTTCGCCGAGCGCATCTTCGAACAGATCAAGGGCTTCGGCAGCTACGGTTTCCCCGAGAGCCATGCCGCCAGCTTCGCCCTGATCGCCTACGCCACCGCCTGGCTCAAGTGCCACCATCCGGCCGAGTTCGCCTGCGCCCTGCTCAACAGCCAGCCGATGGGCTTCTACAGCCCCGACCAGCTGCTGCAGGACGCGCGCCGGCACGGCGTGGCGGTTCGCCCGCTGGACGTGCGCTACAGCGAGTGGGACTGCACCCTGGAACCGGACCGCGGCGATGCGCTGGCCATCCGCCTGGGCCTGCGCATGCTGCGCGGCTTCAATGCGGACGCGGCCACGCGCATCGCCCGCGCGCGGGCGCAGGCCTCCTTCGCCGACGTGGCCGACCTGGTGGCGCGCGCCGGGCTGGACGCCGACGCGCGCGCGCGCCTGGCCGATGCCGGTGCGCTGCGCGGCCTGGCCGGGCACCGCCATCGCGCGCGCTGGGCGGTAGCCGGCGTGGAGGCGCAGCGGCCGCTGTTCGCCGCGGCCCCGGCCACGCCCGAGGCGCAGGTGGCGCTGCCGCTGCCGGCCACCGTCGAGGACCTGCAGGCCGATTACGCCACCGTCGGCACCACCCTGGGCCGCCATCCGCTGGCGCTGCTGCGGCGCCAGCTGCGCGCGCGCCACTGCCTGGGCTCGGCCGAGCTGGCCGGCGTGGCGTCCGGGCGCCATGTCGCCGCCGCCGGCCTGGTCACCGGGCGGCAGCGGCCGCAGACCGCCAGCGGCGTCACCTTCGTCACCCTGGAGGACGAGCACGGCATGGTCAACGTCATCGTCCGCCGCGACGTGGCGCAGCGCCAGCGCCGCGAGTTCCTGCAGGCGCGGCTGCTGATGGTGGAGGGCAGGCTGGAGACCGCGGGCGAGGTGCGCCATGTGCTCGCCCGCCGCCTGCACGACCTGACGCCGCTGCTGCAGGGGTTGGACGTGCGCAGCCGCGACTTCCGCTGACGCCGCTCGCCGCAGGCGCGCTTGCCGGCGACCGGCGTCGGCACGGCCCGCCTCATGGCGCAGGCGCCCGTTCGCCGGCTCCTGCACGCGCCGGCGTCCGGCCTGCCTCAAACGCCCGGCGGCGCCATGGCTGCGGTCAGGTCGGCCAGCAACTGCGCCTGCGCCAGGTCGCGCTCGGGGTTGCGCATGCGCAGGATGGCCGACGGATGCCACGTGGCCAGTGCCTGCGTCTGCGGACCGATGCGCCGCCACTGCCCGCGCTCGCGGGTGAGCCGGAAGCCGTTGCCGAACAGCGTCTGCGCCGCCATCGCGCCCAGCGCCACCACCACCTGCGGCCGTACCCGCGCCAGCTCGGCCGCCAGCCAAGGCCGGCAGGCGGCCTGCTCGGAGGCCGAGGCGCGCTTGTGCAGCCGGACCTTGCCGCGCTGCTCGTACTTGAAGTGCTTGACCGTGTTGGTCAGGTACAGCGCGTCCGGATCCGCGCCGGCCCCGGCCAGCAGCTCGCGCAGCAGCCGGCCGGCGGGCCCGACGAAGGGCGCGCCCTGCAGGTCCTCCTGCGCGCCCGGCTGTTCGCCGACCAGCATGATCCGGGCGTCGCGCGGCCCGGTGCCGAACACGGTCTGGGTGCCGTAGCGCCACAGCGGGCAGCGCCGGCAGCCGGCGGCCTCGCGCCGCAGCGTGGCCAGGCTCCCGGTGAAGACCTCCTCCACCGGCTTGGCCAGCCGCGGCGCGTCGCCGGGGGTGCGGGATCGGGCCATGGCCCAAGGCTGGGCCGCGCCGCGTGGTCCGCCGGTGAAGCGCACGCGGACCGCGCACGCTGCCGCCATGCGCGTGTCCGCGTACGGCACGCCCCGGCACGGCGGCCGGGCGCCGGCATGAACGGCCGCTGCGGCACCCGTCGTCGCGGCTTGATGCGGGGGGAGGGCGCCCCTACACTGGCTTCGTCTGGCGAGATGCTTCGCCCGCAGTTTCCGGGGGTGTCCTGGTTTCGACGGGGGTCGCGAAATCGTCTGGCGCATGCCGAGGGGGCAGCTTTCCTCGTTAATCCAGCGGCAAACTCATAGTTGCCAACGACGACAACTACGCTCTGGCCGCCTAAGGCCTAGCCCCGAACCCACTTGTGCCCGTGCTCGTGGATGTAGGGTCATCATCACGGGATCGCCGGGAGTGGCCGCCTGCCAGCTCCCGGCCAAACCAAAGCAGGCTGGTCTCCGGGCGCGCTTCGCACGCCGTGCTGCCCGGCGACGAGACCCAACGGCGAGCTAAGCATGTAGTGCCGGAGATGGAGTGCCTTCGGACGGCGGTTCGACTCCGCCCACCTCCACCATCCAAGGAATCCGCACGATTCCAGCAGGCCCGCCGCAAGGCGGGCCTGCCGTTTCCGGGGCCGTGGCGCGCTCAGGCCGGCGGGTCCTTGCTCCGCGTGCGCGACACGCCGGTGACGATGCCGATGCCCAGCAGCACGACCACGCCCACGGCGATCCATTGCGTGGCCAGGCCGGCCAGGTGGGCGCCGTAGGCCAGGCCGCAGATCAGCACCAGCATTCCGGCGAGATAGAGTGCGAAGGACATGCGTGACTCCTGCCCGGTGGGCGTGAACGGTTCACGCGCATGCTGGCGGCAGTGGCGTGGAGCCGGCGTGTGGACGCGACCGGCGCCGGCCCGGGTCACTCGATGCGCATCACGCCCTTGCGCGGCGGCCAGGTGCCCAGCGTTTCCCGGCTGAGCGGCGCCCCCAGCGCGGCCAGCACCTGCCGCTGCTCGGGGATGGGCGTGCGCAGGATCGCGTCCTCCAGCGCCGCCAGGCGGGCGAAGGCGGGCAGGGCCCAGGCGCGCTCCAGCAGCACCGACAGGCGCGGCCAGCGCGCCGGGTCCGGCTGCCAGCGCACGAACGCCGCATTGCGCAGGAAGCTGGCGATGGTCAGGTCGGCGATGGAAAGGGTGCCGCACGCCCAGCCGTCGGCCGGCAGCTGCGTCTCCAGCCAGTCCAGCGCCCCGGGCAGCTCGACGTCGCGCGCGCGGGCGAACACCGCCTCGTCGGTGGCCTCGCCGAACAGCACGCGCTTGACCCCGCGCTGGTAGAACATCTTCCACACCACCACCTCGCCCAGGCGCGCGTCGCAGAACTCCTCCAGCCAGCGCGCCTGCGCACGCTCGCCCACATCGGCCGGGTACAGCGCAGGCGCGGGATGGCATTCCTCCAGGTACTGGCAGATCACCGACGAGTCGTTGACCACGCGCCCGCCGTCGAGCAACACCGGGACGCGCCGCAGCGGGCTGAGCGCGGCGAAGCGCTCGTCGCCCACGAACGGGGCGATGGGATCGATCTCGTAGTCCAGTCCCTTCAGTTCCAGGAACAGCAGCACCTTGCGCACGTAGGGCGAGAGGTGGTTGCCGATGAGGCGGTAGCGCGGCGTGGCGGACATCGTCGTCGTCCCGGTGGCGGGCCGACAGGGTAAATCCTCCGCGCGCCGGGAGCATCGCCGGGCGCCGTCCGCACCGGGCATCGCGGCCGTGCGGAAGGGCGACGGGGTGGCCGCGCGGCGGCGGGCGGGCCGCGCGTGCGCGGCCCTCAGGCGTCCTTGTTGTGCCGGCGCATGGCGCGCTGCTTCTCGCGCTGCCAGTCGCGTTCCTTGGCCGCGTCGCGCTTGTCGTGGTCCTTCTTGCCCTTGGCCAGGGCCAGCTCCAGCTTGACCTTGTTCCCGCTCCAGTACATCGCCGTCGGGATCAGGGTGAAGCCGTCGCGCTCGACCTTGCCCACCAGCTTGTCGATCTCGTGCCGGTGCAGCAGCAGCTTGCGGGTGCGGCGGTCGTCGGCCAGGACGTGGGTGGAGGCCTGGATCAGCGGCGTGATCTGCGCGCCGAACAGGAACAGCTCGCCGCCGCGCACCAGCGCGTAGCTCTCGCCGATGTTGGCGCGTCCGGCGCGGATGGCCTTGACCTCCCAGCCCTGCAATGCCAGGCCCGCCTCGTGGCGCTCGCCGAGCTGGTACTCGTGGCGCGCGCGCTTGTTCAGGGCGATGGTGCGGTTGGCTGGCTCGGCCTTGCCCTTCGCCTTTGCCTTATCATGGGGCGGTTTCTTGCTCATCCCGCCATTGTCGCCCAATTCGGGCGTCCGCAGACGCTTCCGCCGCATGCCCAGCATCCACCGCAGCGCCCTGGTCGCGCATTCGGCCACCCGCATGTTCGACCTGGTCAACGACGTGGTGGCCTATCCGCGCCGGTTCTCCTGGTGCGAGCAGGCGCAGGTGCTGGAGGCGGGCCCGGAGCGCATGGTGGCGCGGCTGGACGTGGGCCTGGGTTCGCTCCGCACCTGGTTCACCACGGAGAACCGGCTCGAGCGCCCGCACCGGATCGACATGCAGCTGCGCGACGGGCCGTTCCGCAAGCTCCACGGGCTGTGGGAGTTCCATGCGCTGGACGAGGCGGCCTGCAAGGTGTCGCTGACGCTGGAATTCGAGCCGCACTCGCGGTTGCTCGGGCCCGTGTTCGCGCTGGGCTTCCAGGGGCTGGCCGACCGCATGGTCGACGACTTCGTGCGCGTGGCCGACCGCGGGGAATGAGCATGCTGCGGGTGCAGGTCGTGCTCGCCTGGCCGCATCGCCACCTGCAGCGGGAGCTGCGGCTGGAGGCGGGCGCCACGGTGGCCGACGCCGTGCGCGAGGCGGCGCTGGGCCACGAGGCGGAGATCGCCGGCTATGCCGTGTTCGGCGTGGCGGCGGGCGCGGACACGCCGCTGCGCGACGGCGACCGGGTGGAACTGCTGCGGCCGCTGCAGGCCGATCCGAAGGAGGCGCGGCGGCGCCGGGCGGCGGCGCGCCGCTGAGGCGGGGCGTCAGCGGCCGCGCCGGTTCTTTTCCTTGGGCAGGTTCAGGCCGAACTGCCGCAGCGACTTGCGCGCCAGTTCCAGGTCCTGCTCGGGGAAGTACTCGCCCTCCCAGCGCACCAGCGCGTCGTTCTCGAAGTGCAGGGTGAGGGTCTTGATCTCCACGTCGCCGCGGCGGTTGGTCCGCTCCGAGGCCGCGTAGTCCCAGCGCTGGGCGTGGAACGGGTCGGCCACCGAGGGCGTGCCCAGCAGGCCGGCGACCTGCTGCTTGCTCAGGCCGGGGCGGAGCTGGTCCACCGCCTCCTTCTCCACCAGGTTGCCCTGGTAGATCGGCTGCTTGTAAAGGATGCCGCAGCCGGCGACGGCGAGCGAAAGGGGGGCGATCAGCAGCAGGCGGCGGAAGCTGGGCATTGCGGGCACGCGGGGTGGAAGTCGGGCCGATGATACACTCCCGGCCGCGTCTCGCGGCCCCCGCTCGGCGGCGGGCGGTAAACCGCCAGTGAACGGAGGAAGGCATGGAATCGAACGAGCTGCGCCGCGTCGGACTGAAGGTCACGCATCCGCGCATGCGCATCCTCGAACTGCTCGAGCAGAAGAAGCCCGAGCACCACATGACCGCCGAGGACATCTACCGCCAGCTGCTGGAGCACGGCGACGAGATCGGCCTGGCCACGGTGTACCGCGTGCTCACCCAGTTCGAGGCCGCCGGGCTGGTGCTCAAGCACAACTTCGAGGGCGGCCAGGCCATGTACGAACTGGACCGCGGCGGCCACCACGACCACATGGTGGACGTGGACACCGGGCAGATCATCGAGTTCGAGAGCCCGGAGATCGAGGAGCTGCAGCGGCAGATCGCCGCCCGCCACGGCTACGAGCTGGAAGAGCACTCGCTGGTGCTCTACGTGCGCAAGAAGCGCCGCTGATCCCGGACGCGGCGCGGGTCAGCGGGCGACGGCGCGGCGCGCGGCCCG
>DASRYN010000009.1:0-10155 GCA_035687185.1 Pseudoxanthomonas sp.
GTCGGCCACGACGCCTGGGACGCGGCCTACCGCGACCCCGCCCTGTGGCGCTGGCTGTTCGCCCAGCGCCTGCGCTGAGGCCGCCATGCCCGAGATCGTCGACGACTATTTCCAGCCCGGCTGGCGCGAGCGCGTCGCCGAATGCGCCGCCTGCGAATGGCGCGGCGACAGCCGCGCGATGACGCTGGAGCCGCACGAAGACCTGAGCGAGTACCTCTGCCCGCGCTGCGAGGACATCGTGCTGGTGGTGCGCCACCCCGACCTGGACCGGGTGCGCGCCGCCGCCGCGGCCGGGCACCCGGAGGCGCTGGAACAGCTGGCGCTGCTGCAGGAATACCTGCGCAGCCGCGGCGCGGACGGTTAGCCGCGGACCGCGCCTCGCGCAGGGCGGTCGCGCGGGTCGCCGGGGGCATGCCGGTCGCCGCAGCCCCGGCGCTGCCATCGAAGGCGGCGATGCGCATGGCGGCGCGCCGCGGCTGGACCGCCATGCGGGGCGCCGCTCCTGGCCGCCCGGCCTCCGGAAACGCGGACGGCGCCGCAGCGCCGTCCGGTGGCATGCGTCGCGGGACGGCCGCCCTCAGCGGCCGAGCCGGGCGATCAGCGCCGCGGTCACCGGGTCCTCGGCCCGCGACTGGCCGCGCAGCGCCGGCAGCAGGCGGTTGGCCACCTGCTTGCCCAGCTCGACGCCGAACTGGTCGAAGGCGTTGATGCCCCACACCACCGACTGCACGTAGACGCTGTGCTCGTACATGGCCAGCAGCGCGCCCAGCGAGCGCGGGGTCAGCGCGTCCAGCAGCACGGTCGTGCTCGGGCGGCCGCCGGGATACGCGCGGTGCGGATCGTCGCTGGCCTGGCCGTTGGCCAGCGCCTCGGTCTGCGCCAGCAGGTTGGACAGCAGCGCGTCGTGGTTCTCGGCGTAGGGGTCGTCGTTGCGCACGGTGCCGATGAAGTCGGCCGGGACGATGCCGGTGCCCTGGTGCAGGGCCTGGAAGAAGCTGTGCTGCACGTCGGTGCCCGCCCCGCCCCACCACACCGGCACGGTGTCCGCGGCCACCGGCGCGCCGTCCAGGGTCACGCGCTTGCCCAGGCTCTCCATCACCAGCTGCTGCAGGTAGGCCGGCAGCAGCGCCAGGCGCTGGTCGTAGGTCAGCACCGCGTGCGAGGCCAGGCCCAGGGCGTTGCGGTTCCACACCGCGGTCAGCCCGTGGCGCACGGCCAGGTTGGATTCCAGCGGCGCCTCCAGCGCATGCCGGTCGAACTCGGCCGCGCCCGCCAGCAGCTCCCCGAAGCGGTCGAAGCCGATCGCCAGCGCGATCGGCAAGCCCACCGCCGACCACAGCGAATAGCGCCCGCCCACCCAGTCCCACATCGGCAGCACGCGCTCGGGCGCGATGTCGAACGCGGCCGCCGCGCGCTCCGGGTTGGCGCTGACCGCGTAGATGCGCCCGCTGCCGCCCAGCCAGTCGCGCACGATGGCGCCGTTGAGCAGCGTCTCCTGCGTGCCGAAGGTCTTGGAGATGAAGACCGCGGCGGTGCGCGCCGGGTCCAGCGGGGCCAGCGCGCGCTGCGCGGCGGCGCCGTCGACGTTGGAGACGAAGTGCACGCGGAAGCGGCCGGGCAGCGGGCCGCGCAGCGCGTCGGCCACCAGCCGCGGGCCCAGGTCCGAGCCGCCGATGCCGACGCTGACGATGTCGGTGACGTCGCAGTTCTCGAGGTCGGCGACCAGCCGGCCCATGCGCTGGCGCACTTCGCTGGCGGTGCGGTGCGCCTCGCGGGCGGCCGCGGCCTGCGAGAGGTCGCCGCGCAGCGCGGTGTGCAGCGCGGCGCGGCCCTCGGTCACGTTGACCGCCTGGCCGTCGAACAGGCGGCGGAACGCGCCGGCCAGGTCGCGGTCCCGGCCCAGCGCCAGCAGCGCGTCCCAGGCCTGGCGGTCGTAGCGTTGCCGCGCGAAGGTGGCGTACAGCGGGCCGACCTGCAGCGCGTGCCCGTCCACCCGCTCCGGCTCGGATTCCAGCAGTTCGGCGATGCCGGTGCGCGCCAGGCGCGCGGCATGGGACTGGAGAAGCTCGAAACCGGAAGCGGATGCGGTCATCAGGCGGCCTGCTTGGGGATGGTGTGGTTGGTGTGGGTGATGCGGTTGGCGGCGTCCACGTACACCAGGTTGGGCTTGAACGCGGCGGCCTGCGCCTCGTCCATCGCGGCGAACGCGGCGATGATCACCAGGTCGCCCACCTGCACGTGCCGCGCGGCGCCGCCGTTGAGCGAGACGATGCCGCTGCCCTCGTCGGCGCGGATGGCGTAGGTGGTGAAGCGCGCGCCGTTGGTGACGTCCCAGACGTGCACCTGCTCGAACTCGCGGATGCCGGTGGCGTCCAGCAACAGCCCGTCGATGGCCACCGACCCTTCGTAGTTGAGCTCCGAGTGGGTGACGGTGGCGCGGTGGATCTTGGCTTTCAGCAGGGTCAGGTGCATCGGGGGTTCGACTCTTGCGGCTTGGATGGTAGCAACGCGCAAGCGGTTGCGCGTGCAACGGGGGCGCGCCGCCGCGGATGGCGGCGCTCAGAATTCCAGGTTGTCGATCAGGCGCGTGGTGCCCAGGCGCGCGGCCACCAGCGCCACGCGCGGGCCGGGCTCGCCGTCGGCCGGCTCGCCCAGGTCCGGGCGCCGCAGCGCGGCGTAGTCCACGGCGAAACCGGCCTCGGCCAGGCGCGCGCGCGCCTGCGCCTCGACCTCGGCGCGCGACGCGCCGGCCAGGTGCGCCTCGCGCATGCCGCGCAGCACGCGGTGGATCTCGGCCGCGCGCGGACGCTGCCCGGCGGTGAGGTACTGGTTGCGCGAGCTCATCGCCAGCCCGTCGGCCTCGCGCACGATGCCGCCGGCGACGATCTCGATGGGGAAGTGCAGGTCGCGCACCATCTGCCGGATCACCGCCAGCTGCTGGTAGTCCTTCTTGCCGAAAGCGGCCACGTCCGGCTGCACCTGGTTGAACAGGCGCGCCACCACCGTGCACACGCCGTCGAAGTGGCCGGGGCGGTGCTCGCCCTCCAGCACCCCGCTCACGCCGGGCACGTGCACCCTGGCCGCCAGCTCCACGCCGAACGGGTACATGGACTCGACCGTGGGCAGCCACAGCACGTCGCAGCCGGCGCCCTCCAGCCCGCTGGTGTCGGCGTCGGGCGTGCGCGGGTAGCGGGTGAAGTCCTCGTTGGGCCCGAACTGGGTCGGGTTGACGAACACGCTGGAAACCACGCGGTCGGCGTACTGCCGCGCCAGCATCACCAGCGAGTAGTGCCCGGCGTGCAGGTTGCCCATGGTGGGGACGAAGCCCACGCGCAGGCCCTCGCGCTTCCAGCCGCGCACGCGCTCGCGCAGGCGTTCCAGGTCGGTGATGGTCTCGATCATGCGGATGGCGGGCTCAGGCGTAGGCGTGCTCGGCGTCGGGGAAGGCGCCGGCGTGCACTGCCTCGACGTAGGCGCGCACCGCGCCGGCCACCGAGCCGCCCTCGGCCAGGAAGTCCTTCACGAAGCGCGGCCGGCGGTGGCCGCTGTCCAGGCCCAGGACGTCGTGCAGCACCAGCACCTGGCCGTCGCAGTGCGGGCCGGCGCCGATGCCGATGGTGGGGATGTCCACCGCGGCGGTGATCCGCTGCGCCAAGCCCGAGGGCACGCACTCGAGCACCAGCAGCGAGGCGCCGGCCGCGGCCACCGCGCGCGCGTCCTCCAGCAGCCGCGCCGCCGCCTGCTCCTCGCGGCCCTGGACCTTGAAGCCGCCCAGCTTGAGCACCGACTGCGGGGTCAGCCCCAGGTGCGCGCATACCGGGATGTCGCGCCCGGCCAGGAAGCGGATGACATCGAGCTTGGGACCGGCGCCCTCCAGCTTGACCATCTGCGCACCCGCCTGCAGCAGCGCGACCGAGGCATCCAGCGCCCGCTCGGGGGTGGCGTCGGCCTGGAACGGCAGGTCGGCCACCAGCAGCGCCTGGCGCAGCACCCGGGCCACGGCGGCGGTGTGGTAGGCCATGTCGGCCACGGTGACCGGCAGGGTCGAACCGTGGCCCTGCACCACCATGCCCAGCGAGTCGCCCACCAGCACCAGGTCCACCCCGTTGCGGTCCAGGGTGCGGGCGAAGCCGGCGTCGTAGCAGGTCAGCATCGCCAGCCGGCGGCCCTGGCGCTTGGCTTCGGCCAGCGCAGGCACGGTCCACGGCTTCTGCTCGGCGTGTACGCTCATGGGGGTTTCCGGTTCGGCGAGCGCGGCATTATCGCCCAATTCGCCGCGCCTGCCGGCGCGATCGGCGCCACGCAGCTTTCCGGCTCAGGCATCGCCCAGCGCTTCGACCCCGGACGCGTCCACCGTGCGCAGGGCGTCGGCCACCGTGCCGTGCCCCGGGATGGGCTCGCCCGGCGCGATCTCGGCCAGCGGCACCAGGGCGAAGGCGCGCTCGTGCAGGTGCGGGTGCGGCACCCGCAGGCCGGGCAGCTCGATCCGCCGGCCGTCGTACAGCAGCAGGTCCAGGTCCAGCACGCGCGGGCCCCAGCGGGTGCCCGGGTCACGCTCGCGCCCGGCGCGGCGCTCGATCTCGAGCAGCGCGTCGAGCAGCGCCTTCGGCCGCAGGGTCGTGTGCAGCAGCGCGGCGGCGTTCACGAAGTCCGGCTGGTCGATGCGGCCCCAGGCCGGCGTGCGGTAGAAGCGCGAGAGCGCCACCAGGCGCGTGCCGGGCAGCTCGCCCAGCGCCTCGGCGGCGCGGCGCAGGGTCGCCTGCGGGTGGCCGAGGTTGGCCCCCAGGCCGATGCAGGCGCGCGCCGGCGCGTTCATTCGGCTGCGGTGGCCGAGCGGCGCCGGCGGCGACGGCGCCGCCGGGCGGGCAGCGCTTCGGGGTCGCCGGCGGCCGCGGCCGCATCCAGGGTCGCCGCCAGCTCGTCGCCGGAGGTCTGCTGCGCCTGGCGCCAGAATTCCACGTCGGCCGCGTGGCCGTCGGAGGCCGCCAGGCGCAGCACGAGGAAGTCGTAGGCGGCGCGGAAGCGCGGGTGCGCCAGCAGGCGGAACACGCGCTTGCGCTGGCGCGAGCCGAAGCGCGTCTGCAGCAGCCAGATCTCCTGCATCGGCAGCGAGAAGCGCTTGGGCAGGGCGATGGTCTGCACCTGGTGCAGGGTCACCCGGTCGGCCGCGCGGCGCTGCGCCTCCTCGGCCTGCATCCCCTGCGCCTGCAGCCCGGCCAGGGCCCGGCAATAGGCCGGCCACAGCAGCAGCGCGAACAGGAAGGCGGGCGAGACCGGCTCGTCGGCGGCCACGCGCGCGTCGGTGTTGCGCAGCCCCTCCACGAGCATGCGCCGCAGCGCGCCGCTGCGGTTGCTGCGCAGGGCCGCGGCGGTCTCGGGCAGCAGCACGCCCAGCAGGCCGTACCGCTCCAGGCCCTCGAAGCTGGCCACCGCGTGCCCGGCCAGGAACAGCTTGAGCATCTCCTCGAATAGGCGCGCCGGCGCGGCCTCGCCCAGCAGCGGCGCCAGCCCCGGGATGGGGGCGGCGGTTTCCGGCGCGATGTCGAAGCCCAGCTTGGCCGCCAGGCGCACCGCGCGCAGCATGCGCACCGGGTCCTCGCGGTAGCGGGTTTCCGGGTCGCCGATCAGGCGCAGCACGCGGGCCTGCACGTCCTCGAAGCCGCCGGTGTAGTCGCGCACCGAGAAGTCCTCGATGGCGTAGTACAGGGCATTGGCGGTGAAGTCGCGGCGTACCGCGTCGTCCTCGATGCTGCCGTAGACGTTGTCGCGCACCAGCCGGCCGTCCTCGACCTCGCGGTCGCCGCTGCCGTCGTCGCTGTTGGCGCGGAAGGTGGCCACCTCGATGATCTCGCGGCCGAACACCACGTGGGCCAGGCGGAAGCGCCGGCCGATCAGCCGGCAGTTGCGGAACAGCTGGCGGACCTGCTCGGGCGTGGCGTCGGTCGCCACGTCGAAATCCTTGGGATGCCTGCCCAGCAGCAGGTCGCGCACCGCGCCGCCGACCAGGTACGCGCCGAAGCCGGCCTCGCGCAGGCGGTACAGCACGCGCAGGGCGTTGGGGCTGATGTCCTTGCGCGAGATCGGGTGCTGCTCGCGGGGAATGGAGCGCAGGACGGGCTGCGGGAGGGCTTGCGGATTGATGGGCGTGCTTCCGTGAACGGGACTGGTCCGGCCGGATTGCCACCCGGCCGGCGCGTGAATATACTAGCGCGCCTTCGCCGGGAACACCCAGCAACGCTCCCTTCGTCTAGTGGTTAGGACGTGGCCCTCTCAAGGCTAAAACAGGGGTTCGAGTCCCCTAGGGAGCGCCATCCGGTGCGGTGAAGCGACAGGAAAAAGCCCCGCCATGCGGGGCTTTTTCGTTTGGCCCGGCGGCGGCGGCGCCGGCCGGGCCGGGGGGATCGGCCCGGCCGCGGGGGCCGGGCCGCGAGGGCTCAGCCCTCCATCTGCTCCAGTTCCTTGCCCTTGGTCTCGTGCACGTAGCGCAGCACGAAGAACACCGAGAGCACGGCCGCGGCGGTGTACAGGCCATAGGCCGCCGCCAGACCGATGCCGGCCAGCAGCATCGGGAAGGTCCAGGTGATCAGGAAGTTGGCCGTCCACTGCGCCAGGCCCGCCACCGCCAGGCCCGAGCCGCGGATCTGGTTGGGGAACATCTCGCCCAGCATCACCCACATCACCGGGCCCCAGGACAGGTTGAAGAACACCACGTAGACGTTGGCGGCCACCAGCGCCACCATGCCCATCGCGTCGCTGAGCACCAGCTTGCCGGTCGGGTCCAGCGAGGCCGTGGTGAAGGTCCACGCCACCACCGCCAGCGACACCGCCATGCCCGCCGAGCCGATCCACAGCAGCGGCTTGCGCCCGATCCGGTCGATCAGCGCCACGGTCAGCAGGCAGGCGCCGATGCTCACCGCGCCGGAGATCACGTTGATCAGCAGCGCGTCGTTCTCGGAGAAGCCCACCGCCTGCCACAGCACCGCGCCGTAGTAGAACACCACGTTGATGCCCACCAGCTGCTGGAACGTGGCCAGGCCGATGCCCACCCACACGATCGGGCGCACCCGCCCGCGCGCGCGGTCGATCAGGTCCGACAGCCGCGGACGGTGGTGGTCGGCCGCCAGCGAGGCGTCGATCTCGGCCAGCTTGCGGGTGCCGGCCTGCTCGCCGTACAGCCGCCCCAGCACCGCCTGCGCCCGCTCCCGCAGGCCACGCGCCACCAGGTAGCGCGGGCTCTCGGGGATGAACAGCAGGGCGATGCCGAACACCACGATCGGCGCGATCTCGGCCCAGAACATCCAGCGCCAGGCCTCATAGCCGAACCACAGCTCGGCCAGCGAGGAACTGGCCGCCTTGGCCAGCAGCCAGTTGCTCAGGAACGAGGCGAACAGGCCCGAGATGATCGCGATCTGCTGCACCGTCGCCAGCCGCCCGCGGTAGCGCGCCGGCGCCACCTCGGCGATGTAGGCCGGCGACATCACGCTGGCCGCGCCCACCGCGAAGCCGCCGATCACGCGGTAGATGACGAACTCGGCCGAACCGGTGGCGATGCCCGAGCCCCAGGCCGACACGAGGAAGAACACCGCCGACCACAGCAGCATGGTGCGCCGCCCGTAGCGGTCGGCCAGCGTGCCGGCGAACCACGCGCCCACCGCGCAGCCCAGCAGCATGGAAGCGACGTTGAAGCCGGTCACCGCCGCGTCCGAGCGGAAGGCCTGCTTCAGCCCGTCGACCGTGCCGTTGATCACGCCGCTGTCGTAGCCGAACAGGAACCCGCCCAGCGTCGCCACCAGGCTGATCAGGATGATGAAACGCGTGTTCTCGTCATTGGCCGCCGGTACGGCGGTCGTGGTACTGCTCATGCAACCTCCCTCTCCAGTTCGTGTCGGCCGGCAATGGGCCGGCCAGTAGTTTCATGCCTCAGGCGCTGCGCACCAATCCCCGCCCGTCCCAGCGCAGCACCGCGGCCTCCCCCGCTTCCAGCGCCAATTCCAGCTCCTGCCCGCGGTACTCGACGCGGTAGCGGCCGCCGCGGTCGCTGCGCAGGCGCGCCTGGCGCAGGCGTCCGCCCTCCCATTCGAGGTCGACGCCGGCCGCCCCGCGCGCGCGCAACCCGCCGACTTTACCGCGTGGCCAGGCTTCCGGGAGCGCCGGCAGCAGGAAGATCGAACCTCCCCAGCTCTGCAGCAGCATCTCGGTGATGCCGGAGGTGCCGCCGAAGTTGCCGTCGATCTGGAACGGGGGATGGGCGTCGAACAGGTTGGGATAGGTGCGCGCCGGGCTGAGCAGCATGGCCAGCACGCGGTAGGCCCGCCCGGCATCGCGCAGGCGCGCCCACAGGTTCAGGCGCCAGCCGATGCCCCAGCCGGTGGCCTCGTCGCCGCGGATCTCCAGCGAGCGGCGCGCCGCCGCGGCCAGCGCCGGGGTGTCGCGCACGTTGATCTGGCTGGAGGGGTGCAGCGCGTACAGGTGGGAGACGTGGCGGTGGTGGATTTCCGGCACCTCCATGTCCCAGTCGTGCTGCCATTCCTGCAGCTGCCCGGCCCTGCCGACGCGGTGCGGCGGCAGCCGATCGCGCAGGACCGCGAGCCGGGCCGCCAGCTCCGCGTCCACACCCAGCAGGCCGGCGATCTCGATGCACTGGCCGAACAGGTCGCGCAGGATCTGCGCGTCCATGGACGGGCCGGCGCACAGGGCGGCCCCGTGCGGATGCTCGTTCTCCGGCGAGATCGAGGGCGCGGTGACCATGGCCCCGGTGTTCGGGTCCTCGACCAGGGTGGCGGCGAAGAACTCGGCCGCGCCGCGGAACAGCGGCCAGACCCGGCGCAGGTACTCCGGGTCGCGCCCGTAGTCCCAGCGATCCCACAGGTGCTGCAGCAGCCAGGCGCCGCCGGTGGGCCACAGCCCCCATTGCGCCCCGTCGATGGGGGCGGTGCGGCGCCACAGGTCGGTGTTGTGGTGCACGACCCAGCCGGGCGCGCCGTACATGCGCCGCGCGGTGTCCGTGCCCGCCTCGGCCAGCTCGGCCACCATGCGCTCCAGCGGCTCCACGCACTCGGCCAGGGCGTTGGCCTCCGCCGGCCAGTAGTTCATCTGGGTGTTGATGTTGATGGTGTACTTGCTCTCCCACGGCGGCGCGAGCAGGTCGTTCCAGATGCCCTGCAGGTTCGCCGGCTGGGTGCCCGGGCGCGAGCTGCAGATGAGCAGGTAGCGCCCGAACTGGTGGTAGAGCGCGGCCAGCGCCGGGTCGCCGCCTTCGGCGAAGCGCGCCACGCGCGCGTCCGTCGGCAGCCCGGCGATCTCCGGCGGGCTCTGGCCGAGGTCGACCCGGACGCGGCCGAACAGGCGCCGGTGCTCGGCCACGTGGGCCTCCAGCAGGGCGTCCCAGGGCTTGCGCACGGCTGCGTCCAGCTGCGCGCGGGTGATGGCCTCCGGGTCGCCGCCGGTGTCGTCGTAGCGGCGGAAGCTGGTGGCCGCGGTCAGCAGCAGCACGACCTCGTCGGCGCCCAGCACCTCGATCCGTCCGTCGCGCCGGCGCAGCGTGCCGCCGCGCGGCAGCACCCGCAGCCGGGCGGCGAAGCGCAACCCGCCCTCGATGCCGAAGGCGTCTCCGTTGCGGCCGCGCAGCAGCAGGCCGTCCCCGCCGTCGGCCTCCACCCCCGCCTCGGCGTGGTCGCTGTCCAGGCCGATGCGCAGGCCGATCCGCCCCGGCCGGTCGCCCGTCAGCCGCACCGCCACGCACTGGTCCGCCGCGGAGACGAAGGCCTGCCGGGTGTGCTGCATGCCGCGCGCCTCGAAGGTGCTGGTGGCCAGCGCGCGGTCCAGGTCCAGCTCGCGGCGGTAGCCGTTGAGCTCGGCGATCTCGAGGAAGTCCAGTCGCAGGTCACCCAGCGGCTGGTAGGGCATCTGCTTCTTCGGCCGGCCCATCATCTGCGCGTTGGCCAGCGCCTCGGCCTCGGCGTAGCGGCCGGCGAACAGCAGGCGCCGCACCTCGGGCAGCGCGGCCAGCGCTCCGGGCGGCGTGGGGTCGTAGGGGCGGCCGGCGTAGAGCGTGTCCTCGTTGAGCTGCAGGCGCTCGGAGCGGCCGCCGCCCCACACCATCGCGCCGAGGCGGCCGTTGCCCAGCGGCAGGGCCTCGACCCACTGCGTGGCCGG
>DASRYN010000010.1:0-2668 GCA_035687185.1 Pseudoxanthomonas sp.
ACGGTCGCGCGCAGCCCACGGCGTCTGCCGTGGGCGACGGCCGCGCCGGCGCCCCGGCGTCAGGAACGGGGGGCCCCGCCCCCGCGCGCCGGGCGGCCCGCGCGGGCGCTCAGGCGACGCGGGTGCGGCGGTGGCGTTCCAGATGGACCAGCAGGAGCGAGATCGCCGCCGGCGTCATTCCGGGGATGCGCTGGGCCTGGCCGATGCTCAGCGGGCGCACGCGCTCGAGCTTCTGCCGCACCTCGGCCGACAGGCCGCGCACGGCCGCGTAGTCGAAGTCCGCGGGAATCGCGGTGGCCTCGTGCCGCTGCTGGCGCGCGATCTCCTCGCGCTGGCGCTCCAGGTAGCCGGCGTACTTGACCGCGATCTCGACCTGCTCGGCCACCTTCGCGTCGTCCACCGCCGGGCCGATGCCGGGCACCGAGGTGACCTTGGCGTAGTCCAGTTCCGGGCGCTTGATCAGGTCGAGCACGTTGGTCTCGCGGCTGACGCCGATGCCGAGCGTGGCTTCCACTTCGCGTCCCAGCGCATTGCCCGGCGTGGCCCACAGCGCGCGCAGGCGTTCGGTCTCGCGGGCGATGGCCTCGCGCTTGCGCGAGAACTTCTCCCAGCGCGCGTCGTCGACCAGGCCGAGCTCGCGGCCCTTCTCGGTCAGGCGCAGGTCGGCGTTGTCCTCGCGCAGTTGCAGCCGGTATTCGGCGCGCGACGTGAACATGCGGTACGGCTCGTTGGTGCCGTGGGTGATCAGGTCGTCGACCAGCACGCCGATGTAGGCCTCGTCGCGGCGCGGCGACCACGCCTCCTTGCCCTGCACGAAGCGCGCGGCGTTGAGGCCGGCGAGCAGGCCTTGCGCGGCGGCTTCCTCGTAGCCCGTGGTGCCGTTGATCTGGCCGGCGAAGAACAGGCCGGACACCAGCCTGGTCTCCAGCGAGGCCTTCAGCCCGCGTGGATCGAAGAAGTCGTATTCGATCGCGTAACCGGGACGGGTGATGTGCGCGCTCTCGAAGCCGCGGATGCTGCGCACCAGGTCCAGCTGCACGTCGAACGGCAGCGAGGTGCTGATCCCGTTCGGGTAGATCTCGACAACATCGAGGCCTTCGGGCTCGACGAAGATCTGGTGCGAGGCCTTTTCGGCAAAGCGCACCACCTTGTCCTCGATGCTCGGGCAGTAGCGCGGACCGATGCCTTCGATCTGGCCGGAATACAGCGGGCTGCGGTGCAGCGCGTTGCGGATGATCTCGTGGGTGCGCTCGGACGTATGCGTGATCCAGCACGAAACCTGTCGCGGGTGCTCACGCACGTCGCCGATGAAGCTCATCACCGGCATCGGCTCGTCGCCGGGCTGCTCCTCCATTACCGAGTAGTCGAGCGTGCGTCCGTCGATGCGCGGCGGCGTGCCGGTCTTGAGCCGGTCGATGGCGAACGGGCGCTCGCGCAGCTTCGCGGCCAGCGTGGTCGCCGGCGGATCGCCCATGCGCCCGGCGGCGTACTGGGTTTCGCCGACGTGGATCTTGCCGGCAAGGAAGGTGCCGGCGGTCAGCACCACGGCCTGCGCTTCGAAACGAAGACCGGTTTGCGTGATCGCGCCGCGCACCGCGTCGCCGTCGATGATCAGGTCATCGACCGCGGCCTGGAACACGGCCAGGTTCGGCTGCGCCTCGACCATGCGCCGGATCGCGGCACGGTACAGCGCGCGGTCGGCCTGGCAGCGGGTGGCGCGCACCGCCGGGCCCTTCGAGGCGTTGAGCGTGCGCCACTGGATGCCGGCCAGGTCGGCCGCGCGCGCCATCGCCCCGCCCAGGGCGTCGATCTCCTTGACCAAGTGGCCCTTGCCGATGCCGCCGATGGCCGGGTTGCAGCTCATCGCCCCCACGGTTTCGATGTTGTGGGTCAGCAGCAGCGTGCGTGCGCCGGCGCGGGCCGCGGCCAGCGCGGCCTCGGTGCCGGCGTGGCCGCCGCCGATCACGATCACGTCGTAGCGGTCGAATGCAGCATTCATGGCGGGAGGGGCGCGGGGGCGCCGGATTGGCGGCGGCGGCGGCCGCGCGGGTCGGGTCGGATTCTACCGCCGGGCCGGACTTGGCACGCATCCTGCACCTTTCCCTGCGCACCCGCCGCGGCAACGCCCGGGGGCGCGGCCGGGTTTGGAACAGGGACCGGCCAGCGCGCGGCGGGGAAGCACCGGGGCCGGCAGTCGGGGGACTGCCGGCCCTTTTTCTTTCCGCGGGCGCCGGCCCGGAACGACGCAGCCCGGCCGGGGCCGGGCTGCGAAAAGGCGCCGATGTCCGACAGGGCCGGAACAGGGGGGATCCAGATTTCCCTGCCGGACATCGACATGGAGACATGCCGTCGGTTGCGTCAGAAAGCGACGCAGCCGGTCACTTGCGGCGCCTAGCTTGCGGCCAGCCGGCAGCCAGCGCAAGCGCCGGATCAGGGATCGATTGTGCGGTGTGTCGCACTCCGCGCAGGTTCGGAACGCGGGCCGGCGGGCGACGCGCGGCGTGGCGCGGCCTCGGCGCGCATCCGCGGCGCGGCCGCTGGACGCGGGGAGGCCGCCGGGGCCGGGCGCGGAACGGCGAGCGGCGACGGGCGGTTGCCCGCGGCACCGGGAACGGCCGGCGTCGGCATCGACATTGCGCCGGGGCCCGGCTGGCGGCGGCGCTGCGGC
>DASRYN010000011.1:0-2221 GCA_035687185.1 Pseudoxanthomonas sp.
GCGGGAGAACACGGTCACCCGCAGGGAACAGTCCCCGCCGGCGGCCGCCGCGGCCTGGCGCATCCAGGCGCGCACCGCGGCCGTGTCGAGGCCGGCGTCGAACAGCTCGGCGGTCGCCGATTCCAGGCGCGCCAGGTGCAGCGCCAGCCCCTGGGCCGCGCCGGCCCGGACCTGCAGCGAAGTGAAGTGGCCGTAGTTGACCTGCGCCAGCGCGCCCAGCGCCGCGGCCCCGGCCGCGACGCCGTTGAGCAGCAGGACCGGCGGGGCGCCCACCCGTGCCGCCGGGCTCAGCGGAACGGCGTGCGGCCCATGCCGCCCATCATGCCCTGCAGGCCGCGCATCATGCCCTTCATGCCGCCGCGGCCCAGCTTGCCCATCATCTTCTCCATCTGCTGGTACTGCTTGAGCAGCTTGTTCACGTCGGCCGGGGTGGTGCCCGAGCCGCGGGCGATGCGGGCGCGGCGCGAGCCGTTGAGCAGGTCCGGGTTGCGCCGCTCCTTCGGGGTCATCGAGCCGATGATGGCGATCATGCGCGGCACCTCGCGGCTCTGCGCCACCTGCTGCTTCAGGTGCTCGGGCACCTGGCCCAGGCCGGGCAGCTTGTCGATCAGGCCGGCGATGCCGCCCATGTTCTGCATCTGCTCCAGCTGGTCGCGCATGTCGTTGAGGTCGAACTTCTTGCCCTTGGCGACCTTGGCCGCGAGCCTGGCGGCCTTCTCCTGGTCCACGGTCTGCTCGACCTGCTCCACCAGCGAGAGCACGTCGCCCATGTCGAGGATGCGCGCGGCCACGCGATCGGGGTGGAACACGTCCAGCCCCTCGGGTTTCTCGCCGGTGCCGACGAACTTGATCGGCCGCCCGGTGACGTAGCGCACGCTCAGCGCCGCGCCGCCACGGGCGTCGCCGTCGGTCTTGGTCAGCACCACGCCAGTCAGCGGCAGTGCCTCGGCGAAGGCCTTGGCGGTGTTGGCCGCGTCCTGGCCGGTCATGGCGTCCACCACGAACAGCGTCTCGGCCGGGTTCACCGCGGCGTGCAGGGCCTGGATCTCGGCCATCATCGCCTCGTCGATCGCCAGGCGGCCGGCGGTGTCGACGATCAGCACGTCGGCGAAGGACCTGCGCGCGTCGTCGATGGCGGCGCGCACGATGTCCACCGGCTTCTGGCCGGCATCGGAGGGGAAGAACAGCACGCCCACCTGCGAGGCCAGCGTGCGCAGCTGCTCGATGGCGGCCGGACGGTAGACGTCGGCGCTGACCACCATCACCTTCTTCTTGCGGCGCTCCTTCAGGTGCTTGGCCAGCTTGCCCACGGTGGTGGTCTTGCCCGCACCCTGCAGGCCGGCCATCAGGATCACCGCCGGCGCCGGGACGTTGAGGTTCAGGTCGGTGGCCTGCGCGCCCATGACCGCGGTGAGCTCGTCGCGCACGACCTTGATCAGCGCCTGGCCCGGGGTCAGCGACTTGAGCACTTCCTGGCCGACCGCGCGCACCTTGATGCGCTGGATCAGGGCCTGGACGACCGGCAGGGCGACGTCGGCCTCCAGCAGCGCGATGCGCACCTCGCGCACGGCCTCGCTGATGTTGGACTCGGTCAGACGGCCGCGGCCGCGCAGGCGCTCGAGGGTGCCGGACAGGCGCTGGGTCAGGGATTCGAACATGCGTGGACCAAGGGGGAGAAAACGGCCGCCGATTATAGCCCGCGGCATTCCGCGGCCCCGGGCGCTGTGCGACACTCGCCGGATGACAATCGTTCTCATCGCCGTCGCCGCCTATCTGGCCGCCGCCCTGCTGCTGGTCCGCGCCGTGGCCCGCGACCGCATCGATGCCGCGCGCGCCTGGCTGGCCCCGGCGCTGCTGGCGGTGGCGCTGCACGCCGCCTACCACCTGGCGGTGGCCTGGCGCACGGCCGGCGGCGCGGACATGCACTTCTTCTCGGCGCTGTCGCTGGTGAGCCTGGGCATGGCCGGCATGACCGCCGCCGTCGGCGCGCGCGGGCGGATGGCGGCGCTGGGCGTGGTCGCCTTCCCGCTGGCCGCGCTGCTGCTGGCCGCCTACCACGGGCACGGGCACGCGCCCTCGGCCGCGCTGGACTGGCGCCTGCAGCTGCACGCCTGGCTGGCGCTGCTGGCCTACGCGACGCTGGCCATCGCCGCGCTGCTGGCGGTGATGCTGTGGGCGCAGGAACGCGCGCTGCGCCGGCGGGAGTTCCACGCCTGGCTGC
>DASRYN010000012.1:0-11226 GCA_035687185.1 Pseudoxanthomonas sp.
CGGCATGACCGCGCTGCACCTGGCCGCGGCGCTGGGCCGCGAATCGGCGTTGCGCCGGCTGGTGGCGCAGGGCGCCTCGCCCGACGCACGCGCCGCCGACGGCCAGACCCCGCTGGGCGTGGCCCTGGCCAGCGGCCGCCGCGATCTGGCCGACTGGCTGGACTGGCGGGTGTGGCCGCTGCCCGGCCGCCCGCTGCGCGCGGCCGACGTGGTCGCCGCGGCCATGGCCGGCGATGCCGACGCGGTGCGCCGCCTGCTGGAGCTCGGTTTCCCGGTGGACGCCACCGACGCCCAGGGCTGCACCGGCCTGCTGCGCGCGGCCGGCGGCGGCCACGCCGCCGCGGTGGACCTGCTGCTGGCCCGCGGCGCCAACCCGCAGCACGCCGCGAACAGCGGTGCCACTCCGCTGTCGGCGGCGGTGAGCATGCGCCAGGCCGCCATCGTCGCCGCGCTGCTGGACGCCGGCGCCGACATCGAACACCGCCTGCCGGGCGGCGTGACCGTGCTGATGCTGGCCTCGGCGCTGGGCCTGCCGGACATCGCCGCGCGCCTGCTGACCGCCGGGGCCGACGTCCAGGCCGGCGACGCGCAGGGGCTGGCGCCGCTGCACTGCGCCGCGCTCTACGGCTTCACCGGGCGCGACCGCGCGCGGCTGCTGGCGCTGCTGGACACCCTGCTGCTGGCCGGTGCCGAGCCCGACCAGCCGGCCGCCGGCGGCGTCACCCCGCTGCTGCTGCTGCTGGGCGCGCGCGCCGAGCCGGGCAGCCCCTGCTCGGAGGACGTGGTCCTGGCCGGCGTGGAGCGGCTGCTGGAGGAGGGCGTGTCGCTGGAAGTGCAGGACCCGCGCGGCTTCGGCCCGCTGCACCTGGCCGCGCTGCACGGCCTGCGCGGGGCGGTGCAGCGGCTGCTGCGCGCCGGCGCCGACCCGGACCTGCGCGACACGCTCAACCGCACGCCGCGCGAGATCGCGGTGATGCGCGGCTTCGTCGACGTGGCCGCGGAGTTCGCCCCGGCCCCGTCCGGCGTGTCGATGGCCCGCTTCCTGCGCGAACCGCGCGGCTGACCGCCGGCGGACGGCCGCTCAGCGCGCCGGCGGTTCCGCGGCGGGCGGGTCGGCCGGGGCGGTGCCGTCGCCGGGCGCCGCCGCCCGCTCGGAATCGGCGTCGAACAGGCGCAGCAGGTCGTCGCGGGCCTGGCGCGCGCTCTGGATGACCGCCGCGTCGTCGTCGTAGACCAGGTACTGCTCGCGCAGCAGCGCCTCGTCGTGGGCGCGGAAGCGGCGCACGTGGCTGGCGGCCACCTCGGCCGGCACGCCCACTTCCTGCAGCACCCGCTCGCCCATCTCCAGGCTGCTGCCGAACAGCTCGCGGAACGGCTCGGCGCCCAGGTCCATCAGCCGCCAGGCGTGTTGCCGGTTGCGCGCGCGCGCCAGGATCCGGGCCTGCGGGTACAGGCGCCGGATCAGCCGCACCGCGCGCAGGTTGCCGTCCGGGTCGTCGGTGCAGACCACGAACACCTTCACGTGCGCGCCGCCGGCCGCGCGCAGCAGGTCCGGGCGGGTGGGATCGCCGTAGAAGATGCGGCTGCCGTGCCTGCGCACCTCCTCCACGCGCTCGGGGCTGTGCTCCAGTGCGACGTAGGGGATGCGCTGCGCCGCCAGCAGGCGCACCACGATCTGGCCGAAGCGGCCCACGCCGGCGACCAGCACCTGCGGCTTGAGGTCCGGGTCGGGGGCGTCGTAGCGCGGCGGCGGCGCCTCGTGCGGGTGGCGCAGGCGGTGGCGGGTGACGCGGCGGTCCAGCGCCAGCAGCAGCAGCGGCATCAGTGCCATCGAGGCGCCGACGATGGCCACCAGCCGGTCGTGGTCCTCGGCGGCCAGCAGGCGCACCCGCAGGGCCTCGTGGAAGACGACGAACGCGAACTCGCCCCCCAGCCACAGCGTGCCGCCCAGCATCAGCGCGTGCTGCGGCTGCAGCCGCGCGGCGCGGCCCACCAAGTACAGCACCGCGAACTTGGCCAGCAGCAGCGCGGCCACCCCGCCGCCCACCAGCAGCGGCTCGTCGGCGATGCGGTCCAGGTCGATGCCCATGCCCACGGCGATGAAGAACAGCCCCAGCAGCAGGCCCTTGAACGGCTCGATCTGCGATTCCAGCTCGTGCCGGTATTCCGAGTCCGCCAGCAGCACGCCGGCGATGAACGCGCCCAGGCCCGGGCTGAGCCCGGCCTGCTGCATGATCCAGGCGCTGCCCAGCACCGCCAGCAGCGCGGTGGCGGTGAACACTTCCGGCGCCTGCGTGCGCGCCACCACCTGCAGCGTGCGGTGCATCAGCAGCCGGCCGCCGAACCAGACCAGCGCCAGCGCGCCGAGCGCGTGGGCCACCATCGTCCAGGTCAGTTCCTCGTTCTTGGCCCCGCCCAGCAGCGGGATGGCGGCCAGCAGCGGGATCGCGATCAGGTCCTGGAACAGCAGGATGGCGAAGGCCAGCTTGCCGTAGTCGCTGCCCAGCTGCTTGCGCTCGGCCAGCAGCTGCAGGCCCACCGCGGTGGAGGACAGCGCCAGGCCCAGGCCGGTGACCAGCGCGCCCTTCCACTTCATGCCCCAGGCCAGCAGCGCCGCGCCCAGCAGCAGCGCCGAAAGCGCCACCTGCGCGCCGCCGGCGCCGAACACCGGCCGCCGCATCAGCGCCAGCCGCGCCGGCGACAGTTCCAGGCCGATCACGAACAGCAGCATCACCACGCCGATCTCGGACGCGGCCAGGATGCGCTCCGGGTCGCGCACCACGCCGATGCCGTCCGGCCCCAGCAGCACGCCCGCGGCCAGGTAGGCCAGCACCGCCACCAGCCCCAGCCTGCGGAACAGCGGCACGGCGATGATGGCCGCCACGAGCAGCACGAGGGCCAGTTCCAGGCCGAGGCCGGCGGGCAG
The DNA here is from genome assembly GCA_035687185.1 of Pseudoxanthomonas sp. Classification (GTDB taxonomy): domain Bacteria; phylum Pseudomonadota; class Gammaproteobacteria; order Xanthomonadales; family Xanthomonadaceae; genus Pseudoxanthomonas. The sequence continues at coordinate 2,927 of DASRYN010000012.1, forward strand.
GGGCGTGTCCATGGGCCCGGATTATGCGCGACCGGTGCCCCCGTGCCGCTTCACCGCGGCGCGGTCGGACGACGGCCGCGTGGCCCGCCGCCCGTCCTCCCTGCGTCCGGCCCGGCCAGGGGAGCCGGGGCTGCCGCCGGCTGGAACGAACGGCGGCCTCAACCCGTTACGAGCGGCAGCAGGTGTTTGCCGAACTTGCCGGTGGGCGTCGCGGTGACCGCGATGACCGCCCAGGCGAAGACAACCGCGACGGCGACGGACAGCGCCACGACCGGCCATCTCAGGTGGGGCGGCAAGGCGAGGCGCCTGTGCTGGTTGCGTATGAAGAACTCGGCAACCACCAGGTTGGGAACGAAGAACAGGTACAGGATCGCGTGGTCGAACGGACCGAACGCCCCTCCCGTCCCCATTCCCAGGCCGCCCGCCAAGTCTTCCCAGGCGCGGATTTCCAGGTCGAACACCCATGAGCCGAGCACCATCGCGAACAGGCGGATGGCCCACGCGCGGTGCAGGTCGAAGCGCCTGGCCCGGGCGTGGAGGTACGCCATTGCCGCGCTGAGCATCAGCACCGCGCCCCAGATGGCGAAGGCGATGGACGCGGGCGGGGCATACGCGCCGTGGGTCAGGATGAAGGACAGGCCGCCGACGCCGGCGAGGAAGCCCGCGCCCACGTAGACCCGCCCGGTCCAGCGGTGGATGGCGCGATGGCGCGCGCGGATGGTGGCGGAGAAGAGGATCGGCCAGGCCAATACGAGGATCGCGCCCATGACGAAGTGCAACCCGATCCCGAGGTTGGCGATCCAGTCCGCGGGCGTCGGCATCGGCCGGCCGCGCACCAGCGCGTCCCACTGGTCGAAGTTCCTCGGCGTGGCGCCGGTCGCGCGGAGCACGATGTAGAGGCCGAAGAGGCCCAGGCCGACCAGGGTCGCGCCCTGGAAGAAGCGGCCGAGCCAGCCGGGCAGGCGTCCTCCGGCTGCCGAGGGGGGTGGTCCACCGGCGCCCGCGGTCGAACGGGTCTGTGCACTCATGGCGATCCTTGTCTGTCGTGTGGAAGGGCGCAGCGGTAGCGCGCCTGCGCAGGCTGATGGGCGACGGCAAGGGACGGTCCCGGCGCCCGGGGTGGGGGACGCCGGCGCGCCGGATGCGAGCGGGCTCGCCCCGTATCGGGCAACCGGTGCCGCAGGGAGCCAGGACGCGACCTTGCGCGGCGGGGCGGTCGAGGGCTGCGGCCCCCGACCGCCGAGGGGTTCACTGGCTGGCGAGGTCCCGTCGTATGTCGTGGAAGCTCGCGACGATCGTCGGATTCACCACCACCGACATCCGGGAGAAGTCCGGCACGGAGATCTGCCCGATCTCGGGCATCGCCCGCAACACCGAGACCGCGATGATGTTCGCGATCAGGAATTCGGCATCGCCTTCCCAGGTGCCATCCAGCAGTTCGATGCTGGAGGGGGTGGGGTCGAGGACCTCGGCCTCATCCACCTTGCCCGCGATCGCGGCCGCCACGCCGAGGATCTTTCCGGCGGTTTCGAACCATGCTTTCAAGGTGTCCCAGCTGCTCTTGATGCTGACATTCAGGTCCTCGACCTTGCCTTATCGGGTGACTTTGCACGAAAAGTACATCTGGTCGTCCGGCCTCCATCGCCGGCGGCGGGAGATGTGATGGCCTTCGGAGCCGTCGATCTCTACCCCGCTGGCAGTCTTCTTCACGACCACACGCTTCACATTGAAGTCGTGCCCGAACGAAGACCACTCGACATCCTTGATGTCCGGGCCCTCCAGTGCTGCCTGCATCGCCCGCCTGAATCCTTCGATCTTCACAGACATGTCTGCTCCTCCTTGTGATGCCCCGATTTGGGGCGGGTGCCCTGCCCGGGCCGCGGCGGGTCCGGATGGTTCGCGGGAGCGCGGCTCGGAAGGGGGACGTCCTGGCCGTGTCCTGTTGCGCGCATCGCGTTCCACAGCGGAGCGGGTATACGGGCGTGGCCAGTGTCCGGACGCGTGGCGGTCCAGTCCTTAGGGGAATCGCAGGCCACTCGCAGGGGAGGTGGGGGGAAGCTCAGGAGTGGCCGGGCCAGCCGGGTCCGGGCCCCCTATACTTGACAGGTAGGGGTTTCCCGCCGGGGACCGTATGTCGCAGCCTGCTCCGGATCGCCTCGTCCTCGACGACCTGGTCATCGACTTCGCCGGCAGGCGGTTGTCGCGCGGGGGGCATGAGCTGCCGCTGGAACCGAAGGCCTTCGCGGTGCTCGCACTGCTCGCCTCCGCCCCCGGCCGGGTCTTCACCCGCGACGAGATCCTCGACGCCGTCTGGGGCCACCGGCATGTCACGCAGAGCGTGCTGAACAGGGTCATGAGCTTGTTGCGGCAGGCGCTGGGCGAGGACGCACAGCATCCGCGCCGTCTGCATACGGTGTATGGGGTCGGCTACCGGTTCGACCTCCCCGACGCCGGGCGCGAAGCGGTTCCGGAGACGGTGCCTGCCGGGCTTGTCTCGTCGGCGCCTTCCCCGATCAACGTGGATATCGCCGACCCCGCACCTGCGCGCTGGCCTTGGCTGGTGGCCGTCGGATGCATCGCGGGGCTGGCGTTGGTCGCCGCAGCGTTCTTGCGGCACGGGGCCGGGCAGGCGACTGCCCGCGTCGCACCCGGCCCCACGCCCGCGCTGGACCAGCCGTCGCTGGCCGTCCTGCCGTTCGCCGATCTTTCGGCGGCGCGCGACCAGGACTACCTGGCCGAGGGCCTGGCCGAGGAAATCCGCAACCAGCTGGCGCAGGCGCCGGCGCTGCGGGTGGTGGGCCGCACCTCAAGCCTGGCGTTCCGGGGGCGCAGCGAGGATCTGCGCACCATCGGCCGGAAGCTGGGCGTGGACCACCTGCTGGAGGGCAGTGTGCGCAGGGATGGCGGCCACCTGCGCGTGACCGCGCAACTGGTCCGCGCCGATGACGGCACCCACCTGTGGTCCAGGACCTACGCACGCGAACTGCGCGACGTGTTCGCGACGCAGGAGGAGATATCGCGCGACGTGGCGCAGGCATTGAGCGTCAAGCTGGACGTGGCCCCGTTCAACCGCGGGCAGGGCGGCACCGACAACGTCGAGGCCTACGAGCGCTTCCTGCGCTGGCGCAGCATCGGGATGCGGGAACTGTTCGACTTTGAACACGATCGCGAGCGCCTGCAGTTGGCGCGCGAAATGGTGGCGCTGGACCCGCAATGCGTGCTTTGCTGGGACGCGCTGGCCGTTTCGCTGAAGGCGATGGGCAACGAGCTCGATGGCGCCCAGGCCGTACAACTGCGCGCCGAGGCAGAGCGGTCAGCGAACACATCGCCCGGATCGCACCGGACAGCTGGGTGGCCAGGCGCGACCGTGCCAACGCATTGTGGCGCGAAGGCAGGCGGGTCGAGGCGATCGCGGTGGCGAAGGAAGTCGTGGATTCGGGGCCGTTGACCCGGGAGCGCGTCTGGGACTATGCCTACATGATCTACGCCGTGGGCCACCTGGACGAAACCGTGGCGCTCGTCGAGCAGGTTCGCGCGACCGAGCCTATGGCGCTGTTCCTGTCGCGCGACCTGCAGTACGACTACACCGCCGCCCGTCGCTACCAGGACGCCGAGGCCGAGTACCGTCGCGGCCAGCAACTGGAAGGCAACCAGGGCGAACCGGACTACGTGGCGTTCGTTCGCCAGCTCGCCGGCAAGCGCGGGGGTGGTACCGAGCAACTGCGCGAACTGCATGGCCGGCTGGTTCGGGACCAGGATTTCGACACGCCGTTCTTCCGGGACCTGGGTGCGGTCCTGGACGACCGCGAGGCGATGCTGGAGCTCGTTCGCCAGGTGACCCGGGAGGAGGGCCGCGGTGCGGGCGATTCGATGTACGTGGCGATCAACGTGGCTGATGCGCTTGGCGACGCAGAACTGGCCGCGGTCGCGCTGCGTCGGTACATGGAAGCGCAGGACGGATTCGAGGGCGGGACTACGGCGCAGTATCCGTACGTCGCCTTCTGGAACGCACCCTTCTCCGACTTGCGGGCGCAGCCGGACTTCAAGCGGCTGCTGGTCGAGGCAGGCGTGGTCGACTATTGGCGCAGCACCGGCCGCTGGGGCGATGGTTGCGGGCCCGTTGGGCCGGACGATTTCCAGTGCCGATAGGCGCCGCTCAATCGCTGGCCCTTTCCGGCTCTTGCCGAGTTTCTCCGTGTCCTTGCCCAGGCGGATGTGCAGGCACCGCGGTGGCGAGCCGGTGCCGCGGCGAGCAAGGGGACGGCGGAGGCCAGAGCTGTCTTTCCGGGAGACGGAGCGGCCAGGGAAAGGACCGCATGCGGTTGCTGACCCGCGAGATCAGCTGGAGGATGAGGCGCCACCGCAACCCGGGCATGAGACGACAGGCCCAGCAGTGGCAACCCAACAAAAAGCCCCGCCGAAGCGGGGCTTTTTGCCGTGCGCGGGGCTCAGCGCTTCATCGAGGCGAAGAACTCGTCGTTGGACTTGGTGTTCTTCATCTTGTCGAGCATGAACTCCATGGCGCCGATCTCGTCCATCGGGTGCAGCAGCTTGCGCAGGATCCAGATCTTCTGCAGCAGTTCCGGCTCGATCAGCAGGTCCTCGCGGCGGGTGCCGGAGCGGTTGATGTCGATGGCCGGGAACACGCGCTTCTCGGCGATGCGGCGGCTCAGGTGCACCTCGCTGTTGCCGGTGCCCTTGAACTCCTCGTAGATCACCTCGTCCATCTTGCTGCCGGTGTCGATCAGCGCAGTGGCGATGATGGTCAGGCTGCCGCCCTCCTCGACGTTGCGGGCCGCGCCGAAGAAGCGCTTCGGACGGTGCAGGGCGTTGGCGTCCACGCCGCCCGTCAGCACCTTGCCGGAGCTGGGCACCACGTTGTTGTAGGCGCGCGCCAGGCGGGTGATGGAGTCGAGCAGGATCACCACGTCCTTCTTGTGCTCGACCAGGCGCTTGGCGCGCTCGATCACCATCTCGGCGACCTGCACGTGGCGCGCGGCCGGCTCGTCGAAGGTGGAGCTGATGACCTCGCCGCGCACGGTGCGCTGCATTTCGGTCACTTCCTCCGGGCGCTCGTCGATCAGCAGCACGATCAGGTGCACGTCCGGGTGGTTGGTCGTGATCGCGGTGGCGATCTGCTGCATCATCATCGTCTTGCCGGCCTTGGGCTGGGAGACGATGAGCGCGCGCTGTCCCTTGCCCTGCGGCGCCATCAGGTCGAGGATGCGGCCGGTGATGTCCTCGGTGCTGCCGTCGCCGCGCTCCAGGCGGAAGCGCTTGCGCGGGAACAGCGGGGTCAGGTTCTCGAACAGGACCTTGTTCTTGCTCGCTTCCAGCGGCTCGCCGTTGATCGTGTCGACCACGGCCAGGGCGAAGTAGCGCTCGCCGTCCTTGGGCCAGCGGATGCGCCCGGACAGGTGGTCGCCGGTGCGCAGGTTGAAGCGGCGGATCTGGCTGGGCGAGATGTAGGTGTCGTCCGGGCCGGCCAGGTAGCTGGCCTCGGCCGCGCGCAGGAAGCCGAAGCCGTCGGGGAGGATCTCCAGCACGCCGTCGGCGGCCACGCCCTCGCCGTGGCGGGTGAGCACCTTGAGCAGGGCGAAGATCACGTCCTGCTTGCGGGCGCGGGCCACGCCTTCGTGGATGTTCAGCTGCTCGGCGATCTCCAGCAGCTTGTGCGCCGGCATCCGCTTCAGGTCGCTGAGCGAATACTGCGGGAAGCCTTCCGGCACGCTCGGGTGCGGGCGCGGCGGGTGCGGCTGGCCGTTGTCCCCGCCGTCCTGCATGCCGCCGTCGTCGCGGAAGCGGTTGCGCTCGCGGTCGCGGCGGTTGCGGAAGCGCTCGCGGCGGTTGTGGCGGCCGCCGCCTTCGCGGGGCTCGCGCTCGCCGCCGTCGCCGCCGGCCTGGGACTGGCCGCCGTGGCCGTTGCCGCCGGACTCGGCGGGCGCGGGCGCGGCACCGGCCTCGGAGGCGGCGGGCGCGGGCGGGGCTGGGGGCGGGGCGGCGGTTTCGGCCGGCTCGCTGGGGCCGGACTCGGGCTTGGCCACGCGCTTGCGCGCGCGCTTCTCGGCGGGTGCGTCTTCGCTCCCGGTCGCTTCAGGCAGGGTGTTCTCGGACAAGACTGCGATTCCTCGCTGGCAGATGCGAGCGCCCTCGGACGGGCGGATGACATGTGGGTGGGGTGCGCCGGAGCGTGAAAGCGACGCCTTCCGGCGGGGGAAACGGCCGCGATCGGGCGGCTTGGCCGGTTGACACTAGCACCGGGCCGGGCGTCGCGGCAAGACGGCCGGCCCCCCGGTTCAGGCGCGGGCAGGACGGCTTCCCCGGCCGTCCCGCCGCGGCGGCGGCGTCAGGCCGCCGCGCCCAGGGTCTTGTCGATCATCTGGGTGAGCTGGCCCTTGCCGACCGCGCCCACCTGGGTGGCCTGGATCTGGCCGTCCTTGAACAGCAGCAGCATGGGGATCGAGCGCACGTGGTACTTGATGGCGGTGGCGCGGTTCTGGTCGATATTGACCTTGGCCACCTTCATGCGGCCCTCGTAGGCCTCGGCCAGCTCGTCCACGATGGGCGAGATCATCTTGCACGGCCCGCACCATTCGGCCCAGAAATCGACCAGGACGGGCTCACGGGATTGCAGCACGGCGCTGTCGAAATCGGCGTCGCCGATATGCATCACCTTGTCGTTCACTTGGGGTCTCCGTGGGGTTGCCTGCGGCCGGGCCATCGGGCAGGCCCCGCGCATTGGGTTAAACTGGGGCGTTCCGCGGAGTTGTCAAGGGCTCGCTGCCCCGTTCGACGGCCGCGCGACCCGGCGCCGCGCGCAGTGTGCGGCGAGCGGGAACCCATTTGCAAGGCCGCACCTGGCCGCCGGCCGCGCCGTACCGCGGCAGGCCACATGAAGACTGGATGATGAGCGACAAACCGCTGACCGACGTAGCCTTTTCCTCCTTCGACCTGCATCCGGCGCTGCTCGCCGGGCTGGAGGGCGCGGGCTTCAACCGCTGCACGCCGATCCAGGCGCTCACCCTGCCGGTCGCCCTTGCGGGCCGCGACGTCGCCGGCCAGGCGCAGACCGGCACCGGCAAGACCCTGGCCTTCCTGGTGGCGGTGATGAACCGCCTGCTGACCCGCCCGGCCCTGGCCGAGCGCAAGCCGGAGGACCCGCGTGCGCTGATCCTGGCGCCCACCCGCGAGCTGGCCATCCAGATCCACAAGGACGCGGTGAAGTTCGGCAGCGACCTGGGCCTGCGCTTCGCCCTGGTGTACGGCGGCGTGGACTACGACAAGCAGCGCGAGCTGCTGCAGAAGGGCGTGGACGTGATCATCGCCACCCCCGGCCGCCTGATCGACTACGTCAAGCAGCACAGGGTGGTCTCGCTCCACGCCTGCGAGATCTGCGTGCTGGACGAGGCCGACCGCATGTTCGACCTCGGCTTCATCAAGGACATCCGCTTCCTGCTGCGGCGCATGCCGATCCGCACCGAGCGCCAGACCCTGCTGTTCAGCGCCACGCTGAGCCACCGCGTGCTGGAGCTGGCCTACGAGCACATGAACGAGCCGGAAAAGCTCGTGGTCGAGACCGAAAGCATCACCGCCGCGCGCGTGCGGCAGAAGATGTACTTCCCGGCCGACGAGGAGAAGATCCCGCTGCTGCTGGGCCTGCTCTCGCGCAGCGAGGGTGCGCGCACCATGGTGTTCGTCAACACCAAGGCCTTCGTCGAACGCGTGGCGCGCGCGCTGGAGAAGGCCGGCTACCGGGTCGGCGTGCTCTCGGGCGACGTGCCGCAGAAGAAGCGCGAGACCCTGCTCAACCGCTTCCAGAAGGGCCAGCTGGAGATCCTGGTGGCCACCGACGTGGCCGCGCGCGGCCTGCACATCGACGGCGTCTCCCACGTCTACAACTTCGACCTGCCGTTCGACGCGGAGGACTACGTCCACCGCATCGGCCGCACCGCGCGCCTGGGCGCCGAGGGCGACGCCATCAGCTTCGCCTGCGAACGCTACGCCATGGGCCTGCCGGACATCGAGGCCTACATCGAGCAGAAGATCCCGGTCGAGCCGGTGACGCCGGAGCTGCTGACCGCGCTGCCGCGCGCCCCGCGCGCGCCGGTGGAGGGCGAGGACGAGGGCGGCGAGAGCGTGGGCGAGATCTTCCGCGAGGCCCGTGCCCAGCGCGCGGCCGACGAGGAGCGTCGCGGCGGGCGGCGTGGCGGTGGCGGTGGCGGGCGCAGCGGCGGCCGCGGCGAGCGCCGCGAGGACGGCCGGCCGCGTCGCAAGCCGCGCCCGGAAACCCAGGACGCGCC
>DASRYN010000013.1:0-8086 GCA_035687185.1 Pseudoxanthomonas sp.
CCTGCCCGCACTGCGCCCAGTTCGAGCCGGTGCTGCAGGCCTGGAAGCGCCGCCAGCCGGCGGACGTGAACGTGGTGGCGGTGCCGGCCGCCTTCGGCGGCTTCTGGACGCCGTACGCCCGCGCCTTCTACGCCGCCGAGACCCTGGGCGTGCTGGAACGCAGCCACGAGGCCATGTTCGCCGCCATCCACCTGCAGCGCAGCCTGCCGGTGAACGCCAACGTGGGCGCCGAGCAGATTGCCCCGTTCTACGCGCAGTACGGGGTGGACGCCAAGCGCTTCGCCGACACCTACAACAGCTTCGGCGTGGACGCCAAGGTCAACCGCGCGCGGCAGTTCGCCACGCGCGTGCGCATCGAGGGCACGCCGTCGATGGTGGTCAACGGCAAGTACACCGTGGCGGTGGACGGGCAGGGCTTCGAGAAGATGCTGCGCACCGTCGACTGGCTGGTGGCGCAGGAGCGCGGCGGCGCGCGCTGACGCACCGCCGCCCCTCGCATGGGCCGCCCCACGCCCGCGCACGAGGAACCGGCGCCCGCCGCGACCGCAGCGGCGGGCGCGCGCACGCTGCGCGTGCTCAGCGCCAACATCCAGGCCGGCTCCAGCACGCGCCGCTACAGCGACTACTTCACCCGCAGCTGGTCGCACGCGCTGCCGGCAGGACGCAAGCGCAGCAGCCTGGACGCCATCGCGCGGCTGGCCAGCGGCCACGACATCGTCGGCCTGCAGGAAAGCGACCCGGGCAGCCTGCGCTCGGGCTTCACCAACCAGACCCACTACCTGGCCCAGCGCGCCGGCTTCCACTACTGGACCCACCAGCCCAACCGCAGCGTGGGCGGCGTGGCCTCCAGCGCCAACGGCCTGCTGAGCCGCATCGAGCCGGTGAAGACCGCCGACCACGCCCTGCCCGGCCGCATCAAGGGCCGCGGCGTGCTGCTCGCGCACTTCGGCGACGACCGCGAAGGGCTGACCGTCGCCGTGGCGCACCTGTCGCTGGGCGCGCGCTCGCGGCACGCGCAGCTGGCCTTCATCGCCGAGCTGCTGCAGGACCACCCCAACGCCGTGCTGATGGGCGACTTCAACTGCCTGCCCGACCAGCCGGAGATGGAAGTGCTCTACCGCCGCACCGGCCTGCGCCCGCCCGAGTGCGCGGTGCCCACGTTCCCGAGCTGGCGGCCGCAGCGCGCGATCGACCACATCCTGGTCGGCGGCGATCTGCGCTGCGCCGGCGCGCGCGCGTTGCCGGCGGCGTTTTCCGACCATCTAGCGCTGGCGATGGACATCGAGGTCCCCGAGGCCGCGCTGCGCACCTGACCTCGCCCGGACACACCGGCCCGGCCCGCCGGTTGACGACGCGGGGCGGCCTGCCCTAGATTGCGCCCGTCTAGGACGCCTGTCCTAATCCGACAGGACCCACCCGCATGGGCGAGAAGGCCACCCGCGACCACATCGTCGAAGCGGCGGACCGGCTGTTCTACCGGCAGGGCTTCGAGCACACCTCGTTCTCGGACATCGCCGACGCCGTGCGCATCTCGCGCGGCAACTTCTACTACCACTTCAGGTCGAAGGACGACATCCTCGACGCGGTCATCGACCTGCGCCTGGCCAACACGCGCGCCATGCTCGAGCGCTGGGAGCGCGAAGGCGGGGACCCCGCGGGCCGCATCCGCGCCTTCATCGGCATCCTGATCGCGAACCGGGCCGAGATCATGCTGCACGGCTGCCCGGTCGGCACGCTGTGCGCCGAACTGGCCAAGCTCGACCACGCATCGCGTGCCCGCGCCGGCGAGGTGTTCGCGCTGTTCCGCGAGTGGCTGCGCCGGCAGTTCGCGCTGCTCGGCCGCGACGCCGAGGCCGATGCGCTCGCCATGCACCTGCTCGCGCGCAGCCAGGGCGTGGCGACGCTGGCCAACGCGTTCCGCGACGAGGCCTTCGTCCGCCATGAAGTCGAACGGCTGCACGAATGGCTCGACGCCTGCCTGGCATCCGCCGCCGACCCGAACCGTGCCGCGCCCCCGGCGCGGCGCAGGCCGCGCAAGGCCCGGGCCGTGCCCTGATCCCTTCCCGCGGCCGTCCGTCCACCGGGCGGCCACCATCCCGGGCCGCGGTGGCGCGGCCCTCCCACCGAGACGGACGATGTTCATCGTACTGCTGAGGTTCTCCGGCGCCCGCGACCGGGCCGCCGGGCTGATGGAGGCGCACAGGCAATGGCTCGCGCGCGGCTTCCGGGACGGCGTGTTCCTGCTGGCCGGCAGCCTACGGGACGGGGCCGGCGGCGGCATCGTCGCCCACGGCGCCTCGCTGCAGGCGTTGCAGGCCCGGGTGGATGCCGATCCGTTCGTCGCCGAAGGCGTCGTGAGCGCGGAGATCGTCGAGATCGCGCCCGCCCGGGCCGACGCGCGGCTGGCGTTCCTGCTCCAGGGGACGCCGGCCCATTCCGGGGACCAGGCGCGATGAACGCGACGATACCCGGCCCCGACGGCCGGCCGCGCTGCCGCTGGTGCGGCGCGGCGCCGGAGTTCCTGCACTACCACGACACCGAGTGGGGCTTCCCGGTGGACGACGACCGCCGCCTGTTCGAGAAGATCTGCCTGGAGGGATTCCAGTCGGGACTGAGCTGGCGCACCATCCTCGCCAAGCGCGGGAACTTCCGCGCGGCCTTCCACGGTTTCGACTTCGACCGCATCGCGCGCTTCGCCGCGCGCGACGTCGAGCGCCTGCTGCGGGACGAGGGCATCGTCCGCCACCGCGGCAAGATCGAGGCGGTGACCGAGAACGCGAAGCGGGCGCGGGAGATGGTGGCGCAGGAAGGTTCGCTCGCGGCGTACTTCTGGCGGTTCGAACCCGCCGCCGCGGCGCTGGCCGAACCGCAGTCCGCCTCGGTTTCCGCCGAGTCCGTCGCCCTGTCCAGGGACCTGAAGAAGCGCGGCTGGAAGTTCGTCGGTCCGACCACCGTCTACGCCTTCATGCAGGCGATGGGCCTGGTCAACGACCACGTCGGGGGCTGCGTCGTGCGCGCCGACGTCGAACGCGCGCGCGCGCGCTTCAGGCGGCCCGGCGCCGCTCAGAAGCCGTAGCGGAGAAAACCGCCGTCCACGGCGATGCACTCGCCGGTGACGTAGCTGGCCGCGGGCAGGCACAGGAAGGCGACCGCGGCGGCCACCTCCTCCGGCTCGCCGATGCGGCCCATGGGCGTGCGCGCGACCACCTCGTCGTAGTAGTCCGGGTCGGCCAGCGGGCCGGCGGTGCGGCGGGTGCGGATGTACCACGGCGCCACCGCGTTGACCCGGATGCCGTCGGGCGCCCACTCGGCGGCCAGGTTGCGGGTGAGCTGGTGCAGCGCGGCCTTGGTCATGCCGTACGGCGCGCCGCTGCGCACGTGGGTGATGCCCGAGACGCTGCCGACGTTGACGATGCACGAGGCCGGGTGCCGCGCCAGCAGCGGGTGCGCGTAGCGCGACAGCTCGAAGGCCGAGAACAGGTTGGTCTCGAAGATGCCGCGCCACTCGTCCTCGGTGTAGTCCACCGCCGGCTTGGTGATGTTGCCGCCGGCGTTGTTGACCAGGATGTGCAGCCCGTCGCCCTGGTCCTCGGCCCAGTCCAGCAGGGCCTGGCGGTCGCCGTCGTCGGCCACGTCGGCGGCCATGGCCTGGAAGTCCTGCGCGGGGTGGCGGTCGGCCAGTTCGTCGCGGGCTTCCAGCAGCGGGTCTTCTTCGCGCGCGACCAGCAGCAGGTCGGCGCCCAGCGCGGCCAGTTCGCGCGCGATCGCCAGGCCGATGCCGGCGCTGGCGCCGGTCACCAGCGCCAGTTGCCCGTCCAGCCGCCACCGGTTCGCGTTCATGGGCGTAGGATAGCCGCGGGGCCCTCACGCCGGGAGCGCACGATGAAGATTCCGTTCCGCCCGACCGCCGCCTGCCTGCTGCTGGCGCTGGCCGCCTGCCGCGCCGAGCCGCCGCCCACCGAACAGCCGCCCGAGCCGCAGGCGCAGTCGAACACCGAGCTGCGCGACGCGATCCAGGCGCCGCAGCAGAAGGCCCAGGCGGTGGAGCAGACCCTGCAGGACGGCGCCGACCGGCAGCGCGCCCGCATCGAGGCGGCCGAGGCCGGCGGCTGAGCCGGCCGCGCCGCGCGGGCGGCTACAGCCCGCAGAAGCAGTAGGCCAGCGCCTTCACCGGCGCGCCGCCGCGCTCGCGCGCCGCGCGCTCGACGAAGCGCAGCTGCGCCTCGGTCTCCGGCAGGGCGCGCGCCAGCGCCAGCCGGGCCAGGCCGGACTCCTGCAGCAGCGCGCCACCCAGGCGGGTGCCCGCCATGCCGGCCATGAACTGCGCGAACGGCGTGGCGGCCTTCTCGATGTAGCGCACGCGGTACTTGTCCTTCTCGCCCAGGCTGGCACGGGTCGCCGCGTCGGCGACCGCCTCGGCCAGGCCGCCCAGCTCGTCCACCAGGCCGCGCTCCCTGGCCTGCGCGCCGCTCCACACGCGGCCGCGCGCGACCTCGTCGATCTGCTCGACGGTGCGCCCGCGCGCCTGCGCGACCTTGCCGGTGAAGTCGGCGTAGCCCTTGTCGATCACGCTCTGGATGACGCGGCCCACGCCCGGGTCCAGCGGACGGGTGACGTCGAAGGCGCCGGCGTAGCGGGTGGTGCCCACGCCGTCGGTGTGCACGCCGATCCTGTCCAGCGTGCGGGTGAAGTTCGGGATCAGGCCGAAGATGCCGATCGAGCCGGTGATGGTGGACGGGTCGGCGTAGATGCGGTCGGCGTTCATGCTGATCCAGTAGCCGCCCGAGGCGGCCAGGTCGCCCATGGACACCACCACCGGCTTGCCGGCCTGCTTGAGCAGCTCGACCTCGCGGCGGATCTGCTCGGAGGCGAACACCTCGCCGCCGGGCGAATCCACGCGCAGCACCACCGCCTTGACCTCGTCCTCCTCGCGCGCCTGGCGCAGCAGCGCGGCGGTGGACTCGCCGCCGATGCGGCCGGCCGGCTGGTCGCCGCCGGTGATCTCGCCCTCGGCCACCACCACCGCCACCTGCGGGCGCTGGTCCACCGGGCTGCGCTTGCTGTCCAGCTGCTGCAGGTAGCCGGACAGGCCGACGCTGCGGAAGCCCAGGTCGCTGTCCTCGTCGGCCACGCCGCGCCGGGCCAGCAGGTCCAGCACTTCCTCGCGCGTCTTGAGCCCGTCCACCAGCCGCAGGTCCAGCGCGTAGCGCGCCAGGTCGCCGCCGGCCGCGGCGATGCCCTCGGGCAGGTTGTCGATGGCCGCGGCCAGCTGCGCCGGGTCCAGCTTGCGCGCCTTGGCCACGTCGGCCAGGTAGCGCTGCCAGAGGTCGTTCATCCAGTAGAGGTCGGCCTCCTTCGACTCGGGCGAGGCCGCGTCGAGGATGTACGGCTCGGCCGCCGACTTGTACTCGCCGACGCGGAACAGGTGCACGTCCACGCCGAGCTTCTCCTGCAGGCCCTGGCGGTAGTACTGGCGGTAGCGGCCCAGGCCTTCCAGCAGCAGGCCGCCCATCGGATCCAGGTAGATCTCGTCGGCCTGGGCCAGCAGCAGGTACTGAGACTGGTCCATGTTCTCGCCGAAGGCCACCACCTGCTTGCCGGCCGCGCGCAGCTGCGCCAGCGCGCGCGCCACCTCGCGCATGGAGGCCAGGCCGCCGGGCTGCAGCTTGTCCAGTTGCAGCAGCACCCGCTCGATGCGCTTGTCCTCGCGCGCGCCGTCGATCGCGCGCAGCAGGTCGCGCAGCTGCACCTCCTCCACCGAGGCGTCGCCCAGCGCCTTGCCCAGCGCGCGGGTCACCGGGTCGGCGGTGAACTGTTCCACCAGGCGGCCTTCCGGGGCGATGACCAGGGTGGTGCGGTCCTGCAGTGGCTTGACCCCGCCGCCGCTCCCGACCGCCACCACGAAGCCGATCAGGACGAGGAACAGCAGCCCGAAGAACAGCAGGTTCAGGATCAGCCGGCGGGTGAAGTTCATCACGTCCCAGAGCCCGACGAAGAAGCGGGCCACGGGATTGGGACGGGGGAGGGGCGGCGGGGTGGTCATCGTGCGCTCCGGCGGACGGCGGTCGGATCCTTGGGGTTGCGTTGCAGCATAGCGGCAGCGGCGGACGCTTTCATGCGCCTGAAGTCACCGTGCCGGGCGGCGGCAGGCGGCGCAGGCTGTGGGCCAGGCGCAGGCCCATCAGCACCGCCGCGGCCGACAGCCCGACGATCAGCCCGGCCCACATGCCCTGCGGCCCCCAGCCCAGCCCCAGGCCCAGCCCGGCGCCCAGCGGCATGCCCAGGCCCCAGTACGAGGCCATGGCCAGGAACATCGGCACCCGGGTGTCGCGCAGGCCCCGCAGCGCGCCGGCGGACATCACCTGGATGCCGTCGGGAAACTGGAAGGCGGCCGCGTACAGCAGCAGGGTGGAGGCCAGCGCGGCCACCGCCACGTCGCGGGTGTAGACCGCGACGATGGCGTCGTGTCCGCCCAGCAGCACCACGGCCGAGCAGGCCTGGGTGGCCAGCACGATGGCGTAGCCGGCGCGCGCGGCGCGGCGCACGCCCTCCCCGTCGCCGGCACCCAGCGCGTGGCCCACGCGCACGGTGGTGGCCTCGGCCAGGCCCATCGGCAGCATGAAGCACAGCGCCGAGACGTTGATGGCGATCTGGTGCGCCGCCGCGGGCACCTCGCCCAGCCGCGCGATCAGCAGCGCGGTGGCGATGAACAGCCCGCCCTCCATCAGCACGGTCACGCCGATCGGCAGGCCGGTCGCCAGCAGGCCGCGGATCTCCCCCCAGCGCGGCGCCTCCGGCCGCGAGAACAGGCCCAGCGCCGCGAACCGGCGCGCACGGGCCAGGTAGCCGGCGAAAGCCAGCGCCTGCAGCCACATCACCGTGGCCGAGGCCGCGCCCAAGCCCGCGGCGCCCATTTCCGGCAGCGGCCCGATGCCGAAGGTCAGCGCCCAGCCCAGCGGCGCCAGCACCGCCAGCCCGCCGAAACCCAGCAGCATGGTCGGCAGCGTCCAGTGCAGGCCTTCGCTCAGGTAGCGCATGCAGAAGAACAGCACCAGCGCCGGCACGCCCCAGCGCACGGCGTGGGCGAACGCGGTCGCCCCCGGCACGATGTCCGGGGCGATGCCGAAGCCGGGCAGCGCCAGCGGCACCAGGCTCAGGAACGCGAACATCAGCAGGCCCAGGCCCAGCCCCAGCCACAGCGCCTGGCGGAACAGCGGCGCGATGGCGTCGCGGCGCCCGGCGCCGTCCAGTTGCGAGACCGAGGCGGTCAGCGCGATCAGCGTGCCGATGGGCACCATCATCGGCAGCCACAGCAGCGCGGTGCCGACCGTCACCGAGGCCAGCGTGCGCGTGCCGTGGTGGCCGGCGATGACGTTGTCGACGAAGCTGATCAGGCCGGTGGAGACGTGGCCCAGCACCAGCGGCAGGGCGAGCGTGGCGGTGGCGCGCAGTTCGTGGCCGAAGCGCGGCGCCGTGGAGGCGGACGACATGGGAAGCGGGACGACTGCGGCGGCGCGGGAGGCGCCGGGGACGGGTCGCGGCCGCGCATTGTAGCCGCGGCGCGCCGGCTCAGTCGGCGTGGCGACGGGCCAGCCAGTCGGCGCGCTGCGCGGGCGGCTGGGCCAGCAGCTCCAGGCGCAGCGCGGCGCGCTGCTGCGGCGGCGTACGCCGCGACAGCGCGGTCAGCTGCGCGCGCTGGTGCGGCGCCAGCGCGCGCAACGCGTCCAGCAGCGGTTCGCGTTCGCCTTCGGTCACGTAGCCGAAGAGCGGCTGCAGCGCCGGCCAGTCCGCGCCCAGCGCCGGGCCGAGCAACCAGCCGTGGCGTTCCATCGCGTCCAGCGCGGCGAAGCGCGCGCGCAGCGCGGCCTGCTCGGACGGCGGCAGGGCCCGGAACGCCTCCGCGGCGGCGCGCACCTGCGCCTGTTCGGTCGCGTCCAGCGCTTCCCACGCCGCCCGCAGCAGCTCGGCCTGTGCGGGCGGCGGCGCGGGCAGGGCCGCCGCCGGCGGCGGTGGCGGCGCGCCCTCGGCCTCGCGCTCCATCGCCGAATCCGGCGCGCCGGCCGCGTACCAGACGTACAGGTTCAGC
>DASRYN010000014.1:0-5604 GCA_035687185.1 Pseudoxanthomonas sp.
AGCCGAGGCTCCCGCGGACGCCCGGGCCGTCAGCGCGGTCCCCGCGCCCGCCTCGCCGCTGGCCGCCACGCGCGGCACCGCCTTCCGCCTGCCCCCCGACCACGCCCGGCTGGTGCAGGCGCCGCCGCCGCTGGCCGCGCGCACCGCGGCCATGCACGGCGTGCCGGGCCTGCGCCTGGGTCGTTTCCAGGGCCTGGAGGCGCTGCTGGTCGAAACCCCCCACGCCACCGCCGCGGTGGCGCTGCACGGCGGCCACCTGCTCTCCTACCGGCCCGCGGGTCAGGAGGACGTGCTCTGGCTGTCGCCGCTGACCGCGCTGCCGCCGGCGCCCATCCGCGGCGGCACCCCGGTGCTGTGGCCCTACTTCGGCCGTCAGGACCAGGACGCCTCGCTGCCCGCGCACGGCCTGGTGCGCACGCTGCCCTGGACGCTCGCGGCCGCACGCCGCGAGGGCGACGGCAGCGTGCTGCTGGAACTGGTCCCGCCGCCGATGCCCGGGCTGCCGCTGCGCCTGCGCATGGAACTGCGCATCGGTCGCACCCTGGAGCAGCGGCTGGCGACGGAGAACGCCGGCGACGCGCCGGTGCGCTACACCCAGGCGCTGCACAACTACTTCCGGGTCTCGGACGTGGCCGCGGTGCGGGTGCGCGGACTGGACGGCCTGACCTACCTGGACAAGGCCGACGGCTACAGCGCGCACGTCCAGCAGGGCGAGTGGGTGCTGCACGGCCCGCGCGACCCGGGCCGCAGCGACCGCCTCTACGGCGGAGGCGGCGGCCGCTACGCCCTGATCGATCCCGGCCTGCGCCGCCGCGTGGACATCGCGGTGCAGGGCGCGCGCACGCTGATCGTGTGGAACCCCGGCGCGCAGGGCGAGCGCACCGCCGACATCGGCCCGCACTGGCGCCGGTTCCTGTGCCTGGAACCGGCCAGCGCGGGCCCGGAGGTGGTGGAGCTGGCGCCGGGGCAGCGCCACGAGCTGGTCCAGACCATCGCCACCGCTCCCCTGTAGGGGCCCGCCTCCTGCAAGCGCGCGGTCGCCGGCAAGGCCGGCTCCTACAGGCGCATCGCGCGGTTCCTGTAGGAGCCCGCCTCGCGGGCGACTCGACAAGCCTCCGCGTCCGCGGGTGTGTACCGGGCGCGCGGTCGCCGGCAAGGCCGGCTCCTACAGGCGCATCGCGCCGTTCCTGTAGGAGCCCGCCTCGCGGGCGACCCCGACGGGCCTCCGGGCCCGCGAATGCACCGGGCGCGCGGTCGCCGGCAAGGCCGGCTCCTACAGGGCATCGCGCCGTTCCTGTAGGAGCCCGCCTCGCGGGCGGCCCCGACGGGCCTCCGGGCCCGCGGATGCCGGGCGCACGGTCGCCGGCAAGGCCGGCTCCTACAGGCGCATCGCGCCGTTCCTGTAGGAGCCCGCCTCGCGGGCGACCGGACGCGCGCCGCGTGGTCGTCGCGGCGCTGCGCGGCGGCTACACTGCGCGGCTTCCGGTAGCTGCGTACGCCTGGCGGGCGTGTCGCCGGCGAGGCCGCCCCGAGAGGCACGACCCGTGGATCCTTCCCTGCAACGGCCTGGCGTGCGCCGCGCTGCCCTGGTCTTCATCTTCGTCACCGTGCTGATCGACGTGCTGTCGTTCGGCGTGATCATCCCCGTGCTGCCGCACCTGGTGGAGCAGTTCACCGGCGGCGACGTGGCCACGGCCGCGCGCTGGGTGGGCGTGTTCGGCATGGTCTTCGCCGCCGTGCAGTTCGTCTCCACCCCGGTGCAGGGCGCGCTGTCGGACCGCTTCGGGCGCCGCCCGGTGATCCTGATCTCCTGCCTGGGCCTGGGCCTGGACTTCGTGCTGATGGCGCTGGCCGATTCGTTGGGGCTGCTGCTGCTGGCGCGGGTGATCTCCGGCGTTGCCTCGGCCAGCTTCACCACCGCCAACGCCTACATCGCCGACGTCACCCCGCCGGAACAGCGCGCGCGCAGCTACGGCATGATCGGCGCGGCCTTCGGCCTGGGCTTCGTGGTCGGCCCGCTCGTCGGCGGCTGGCTGGGCGGCATCGACCTGCGCCTGCCGTTCTGGTTCGCCGCGGGGCTGGCGCTGCTGAACTTCCTCTATGGCCTGTTCGTGCTGCCCGAGTCGTTGCCGCGCGAGCGGCGCGCGCCGAAGTTCGACCTCGCGCACGCCAACCCGCTGGGCGCGCTGGGCCTGCTGCGCCGCTACCCGCAGGTGTTCGGGCTGGCGGCGGTGGTGTTCCTGGCCAACCTGGCCCACTACGTCTATCCCAGCGTATTCGTGCTGTTCGCCGACTACCGTTACGGCTGGGGCCCGCGCGAGGTGAGCTGGGTGCTGGCCGCGGCCGGCGTGCTGAGCATCCTGGTCAACGCCGGCCTGGTGGGCCGCGTGGTGCGCGCGCTGGGCGAGCGGCGCACGCTGCTGCTGGGGCTGGCGTGCGGCGCGGCGGGCTTCGCGGTCTACGGGCTGGCCGACCGCGGCTGGCTGTTCCTGGTCGGCCTGCCGGTCAGCGCGCTGTGGGCGCTGGCCGCGCCCGCCACGCAGGCGCTGATCACGCGCGAGGTCGGCCCGGAAGTGCAGGGCCGCATCCAGGGCGCGCTGATGAGCCTGGTCAGCCTGGCCGGCATCGCCGGACCGCTGCTGTTCGCCAACGTGTTCGCGGTGTTCGTCGGCGACCGGGCACCGGCGCACCTGCCCGGGGCGTCATGGCTGCTGGCCGCGCTGCTGCTGGCCTGCGCGTGGGGGGTGGGCTGGCGCCACGCGCGGCCGGCCACGGCGGCCGGGGGGGCCGCCGGGCCGGCGTAGGCGTCAGTCGTTCTCCACGCCGAGGATGCGGCCGTCCTTCGGGTCCAGCCGCACCTCGACGTTCTGGCCGTCCGGCCGCTCCGCCTCGGCCTTCCAGATGCCGTCGTCGTAGTCCACGTCGTGGACCTTGGAGTAGCCGGCGGCGGTGAGCCTGGCCTTGATGTCCTCGGCGCCGAGCCGCGACACCAGGCCCTCGGCGTAGACCTTGCCGGTGGCCGGGTCCACGCGCACGTCGACGCGGTTGCCGTCGGCGCTGGTGGCGTCGGTCTCCCACATGCCGTCCTCGAACTCGAGGTCGTCGATGCGGGTGTAGCCCTGCGCGGTCAGCAGTTCGCGGACCTGCACCTGGGTCATGGTGCCGGCGCCGGGCTCGCGCTGGGCCAGGGCGGACGGTGCCAGGGTGGTGGCCGCGGCCAGCGCGGCCGCCGTCAGGGTCGCCTTCGCAATGGTGCGCATGATGGGACTCCTCGCGTGGTGGGGCATGCAGGCTGCCCCGCGCCGCTTCAGCGCCGGGTGAACGCCCAGGCGCGGATTCAGCGTGGTGGACGCGGCGTGATCGCGCGGCTCAGGCGGCCGCGGGCAGGGTCAGCCGCGTGCTGCCCAGGGCCACGCCCTGCGGGCCCCAGCGGCGCTCGACGATGATCCCGCCGCCGGCGCGGTCCAGCGCGATGACGGTGCTGGCGCGGGTGCCGTAGTCGGCGCCGCGGATGAACGCGGCCGACAGCCAGCGCTCGCGCTCCAGGCCGATGCCGGTGTCGGGCAGTTGCGCGTCCGGCCACGGCGCGTCGTCGGCCAGCGCCGCGAACAGCGCGTGGAAGCCCGTGTCCTCCGGCTCCTCTTCCAGCCAGCCGCCGAGGCTGGCGCCCAGCGCCACCGCCTTGGGCCAGGGCGCGTCCAGCTCGGCGTTGGACAGCACGTGCACGCCGTCGGCGGGGCGGACGATGATCGCCGGCCGGTTCGAGACCCAGGCGCAGGCGACCGCATCGAACAGCAGCAGGTTGAAGGGCCGGTAGCCGCCGGCGCCGGGCAGCAGCGCGGCCGCGTGCGCCAGTGCGCCACGGTCGCCGCGCAGGTAGTCGCTGGCCAGCAGCCCGCGCGAGGCACCGTCCTGCGGTGCGCGCGGGTCGCGCACGTTGGTCACCAGTGCGCAGCGGCCGCGCGCGTCCACGCCCAGCCAGGTGCCGCCGGCGGCCAGGTCGCGGCCGCCGTACACGCCCGGCGCGTCGGGCCAGCGCGCCAGCGGCGCGCTGGGGCGGGCGTGGAACTCGTCGCGGTTGCCGGCCAGCACCAGCCGCCAGCGCGGATGCGCGTTCCAGGCGAAGGCGGCCACGCACATGGCGCGGTCAGAGCGGGCGCAAGGCGGCGCGGCGGCGCACGGCCGCCACCCAGCGCGCGGCCACCGCCGGCGAGGTGATGCACACCGCCTCGTCGGTCACCGTGGTCACCGCGCGTTCGAGCAGCTGGATGTCGGCCTCGTGCTGGCGCGCCACGTGCGGGTCCTCGAAGAACACCGCGCGCTGGCAGCGCCGCTCCAGCACCAGGTCGGCGATCTGCGCGTCGCCGCCCATCGGCCCGCTGAGGAAGCGGTGCACCCACGGCGTGTCCTGCGGCCAGCCGCGGCTCCACGCCAGCTCGTTCAGGCGCTGGCCGGTGGTGCCGGTGGCCACGCGGCGGGCGAAGCGGCAGAGCACGTCGTAGTGCTCGGCGGCGAAGGCCAGCATCTGCGGCTTCATCGCGTCGTGCGCGATCAGCGCCAGCGTCTGCGATTCCAGCGCATGGAAGCGGTCCGCGCCCGGGTCCGGCGCCAGGCCGGCATGGATGCGCTCGTTCTCGATCCAGTCGCGCGCGCTGGCCACCGTGGAGATGAAGGGCTTGCCGTGGATCACGCACTGGCGCTTGAGCGCGACCGCCTCGGGAAAGACCGAGGAGGGGTCGACCGGGTCGATCAGGTAGATCGCGCCGTCGAGCGTGCGCGCGTCGCCCTCCAGGCCGACCACCTCGGCCACCAGCTTCATCAGCCCGCCCTCGCGCCCGTACGGATAGCGCTTCAGGCCGGCATGGCCGGCGAGCATGCCGGCGGCGACGATCGCGTCGTGGGTGCGGCCGACCGCGTGCAGTTCCAGGCCCAGCTCGCGGATGCCCTGGCCGCAGGCGCGCAGCCAGCGGAACAGCGCCGCGTCCTCGGTGGCATGGTGCAGGCGGTTGGCGGCAAGGCCCAGGCGCATCGGTCGGCGCTCCTTCGCGGAATGGTCGAGCGCCAGTGTAGCGGCCGCGCGCGGCCCGGCTTTAGCTCACGGCCAAGCCTACAGCAGCCACAGCTCCACGCGCTCGTTGCGGAAGCGCGCCTCCTCGCCGCTGCCGCCGGCCAGCGGGCGCAGCGGACCCAGGCCGCGGCTGCGCTGCACCGGGATGCCGCGCCGGATCAGCCACTCGGCCACGATGTCGGCGCGATTGGCGCTGGTGGTCATCGCGAACAGCCGGCTGGCCGGGTCCTCCTGCGCGAAGCCGACCACGCTGAGGCTGCGGCCGCGGTTCTCGGGCCGCTGCAGCCACGCGGCCAGGCGCTCCAGGTCCTGCGCCGAGCTGCCCTCGAACACGGTGGTCAGCGAGCCGAGGTTGAAGCGCAGGGTCACCGGCAGGCGCACCGCGCCGGCCACGGCCTCGCGGTACGGGCCCGGCAGCGCGGCCACGTCCGGCGCCGGGCCGGCGGGCGCGACCAGTCCCATCGGCACCAGGCCCTGCGCGCTGACCACGTGTTGCGCGCTGGCGCCGAGCGTGTGCAGGGCGAAGCTGCGGCCCA
>DASRYN010000015.1:0-2394 GCA_035687185.1 Pseudoxanthomonas sp.
AGGCGGCAGATCGACTTCGAACTGGACCGCGTGCCGGACGGGCTGTCCGGCCGGGTGGACCCGGCGCAGATGGAGCAGGCGCTGCTGAACCTGCTCAAGAACGCGCACGAGGCCTGCGACGACGCGGCCTCCGGCGCGCCCGAGGTGCGCGTGCGGCTGCTGCGCCTGCCCGGCTGGACGCGGCTGGAGATCCTGGACCGCGGGCCGGGCATGAACGACGCGGTGCTGCAGAACGCGCTGCTGCCGTTCTACTCGACCAAGCGCAACGGCACCGGGCTGGGCCTGGCGCTGACCCGCGAGATCGTCGAGGCCCACGGCGGCCGCCTGTCGCTGCAGAACCGCGCCGACGGCGGCCTGTGCGTGTCGGTGATGCTGCCCGAGGGCTGAGTGCGGGCCGCCGCGGCCGGCGCGGCTACGCCTTCGGCCTCTTCTGCGGCCGCTTCCAGCCTTCGACGGTGGCCTGCCGCGCGCGCGAGACGGTGAGCGCGTCCGGCGGCGCGTTGCGGGTGATCACCGAGCCGGCGCCGATGGTCGCGCCGGCGCCGATCTCCACCGGCGCCACCAGCGAGGAGTTGGAGCCGATGAAGGCGCCGTCGCCGATCACCGTGGCGGACTTGTTCACGCCGTCGTAGTTGCAGGTGATGGTGCCCGCGCCGACATTGACCCCGGCGCCGATTTGCGCGTCGCCCAGGTAGGTGAGGTGGTTGGCCTTGCTGCCCACGCCCAGCACCGCCTTCTTGGTCTCGACGAAGTTCCCGACGTGCACGCCGTCGGCCAGCACGGTGCCCGGGCGCAGCCGCGCGAACGGGCCCACCAGGGCGGCGCCCTCGGTGACCACGCCCTCCAGGTCGCAGTGCGCGCGCACCTCGGTGCCCGGGCCCAGCCGCACGTCGCGCAGCCGGGTGAACGGGCCCACGCGCACGCCGTCGCCCAGCTCGACCTCGCCCTCGAGCACCACGTCCACGTCGATCTCCACGTCGCGGCCCACGCGCACGCTGCCGCGCACGTCCACCCGCGCCGGGTCCAGCAGGCGCGCCCCCTGCAGGCACAGCTCGCGCGCGCGGCGCAGCTGGTAGGCGCGCTCCAGCTGCGCCAGCTGCCACGGGTCGTTGGCGCCCTCGGCCTCCAGCGGATCGGACACCAGCACCATCTCCGCGGCGTTGTACTCGGCCGCGGCCATGGCGAAGACGTCGGTCAGGTAGTACTCCCCCTGGGCGTTGTCGTTGGACAGGCGCGCCAGCCAGCGCTTGAGCGCGTCGGACTCGGCCGCGATGATGCCGGTGTTGACCGTGGGGATGCGGCGCTGGGCCTCGTCGGCGTCGCGGTGCTCGACGATGGCGGCCACCCTGCCCTGCGGGTCACGCAGGATGCGGCCGTAACCGGTCGGGTCCTCCGGCTCGGCCACCAGCACGCGCAGCAGGCCGGGCGCCTCGAGCAGGCGCCGCAGGGTCGCCGGCGAAGTCAGCGGCACGTCGCCGTAGAGCACCAGCACGTCCGTGGCCGCCGGCACGCCCGGCATCGCCTGCTGCACCGCGTGGCCGGTGCCCAGCTGCCGCGCCTGCTCGGCCCAGGCCAGGTCCTCCTGCCCGGCGAAGGCGGCGCGCACGGCGTCGCCGCCGTGCCCGTAGACCACGTGGATGCCGGCCGGCCCCAGCGCGCGCGCGGTGTCGATCACGTGCGCCAGCATCGGCCGGCCGCCGATGGGCTGCAGCACCTTCGGCAGCGCCGACTTCATCCGCTTGCCCTCGCCGGCGGCGAGGATGACCACGTGCAACGCCTGGCTCATGTGCGGCCCGTCCTGGAACAGAGCCCGGATTCTATACGTCCGCCCGGTGGCGGCGCCGTGGCCGCGGCTCGACGCGGCGGCCACCCCGCCGGCCCTAGAATGGCGGCCGTCTCCACCCGGGCCGCGCGCATGCCGATCCTCCGCCAGGGCAGCCAGTTCCTCGCCATCGGGCTGCTGCAGCTGATGCTGGACTGGGCGACGTTCGTCGCGGCCACGGCGCTGGGCATGGCGGCCGCCCCGGCCAACCTGCTGGGCCGCACCTGCGGCGCCATGCTCGGCTTCTGGCTCAACGGCCGTTTCACCTTCGCCGGCGAGGACGGCAGCCGCCTGGGCTGGCACCGCTTCGCCCGCTTCTGGGCGCTGTGGCTGGTGATGACCGCGCTGAGCACGCTGCTGCTGCACGCGGTGGAGGTGGAGCTGGGCCTGCGCTGGGCGTGGCTGGCCAAGCCCGTGGTGGAAGCCGGGCTGGCCACCGCGAACTTCTTCCTGATGCGGCGGCTGGTGTACCGCTGAGGCGGGCGGCGCCGGCGCCGGGCTGCGGGGCGGTGGCCGGTTCCGGGGGCGTGGCGCGGGTCGCCCGCGAGGCGGGCGCCTGCGGGCGGCCTTGG
>DASRYN010000016.1:0-3406 GCA_035687185.1 Pseudoxanthomonas sp.
ATGGCCACGCGGTCGGCCAGCTCCAGCGCCTCCTCCTGGTCGTGGGTGACGAACACGGTGGTCAGGCCGGTGCGGTCGTGCAGCTGGCGCAGCCAGGCGCGCAGGTCGCGGCGCACCTGCGCGTCCAGCGCGCCGAAGGGCTCGTCCAGCAGCAGCACGCGCGGCTCGATCGCCAGCGCGCGCGCCAGCGCCACGCGCTGCCGCTGGCCGCCGGACAGCTGGGCCGGGTAGCGCCCGCCCAGGCCCTGCAGTTGCACCAGCGACAGCAGTTCCTCCACCCGCGCGGCGATGCGCGCCTCCGGCCAGCGCTCGCGCCCGCGGCGCACCTTCAGCCCGAAGCCGACGTTGTCGGCCACGGTCATGTGCCGGAACAGCGCGTAGTGCTGGAACACGAAGCCCACCCGCCGGTCCTGCACGCGCAGGCGGGAAGCGTCCTCGCCGCCGAACAGCACGCGGCCGCGGTCGGCGTGCTCCAGCCCCGCGATCACGCGCAGCAGTGTGGTCTTGCCCGAGCCCGACGGCCCGAGCAGCGCCAGCAGCTCGCCCTCGCGCACTTCCAGGCTCACCTCGTCCAGTGCGGCGAAGGCACCGAAGCGCTTTTCCAGGTTCTCGATCCGGATCGCCATGTCCCGTTCCTCAGTGGCGGCGGTTGGCGGCCAGCGATTCGCCGTGGCGCCATTCCAGCCAGGTCTTCAGCACCAGCGTGACCAGTGCGCTCAGCGCCAGCAGCGAGGCACAGGCGAAGGCCGCGCTGTAGGCGTACTCGTTGTAGAGGATCTCCACGTGCAGCGGCAGCGTGTTGGTGCGCCCGCGGATGTGGCCCGACACCACCGACACCGCGCCGAACTCGCCCATCGCGCGCGCGCCGCACAGCAGCGCGCCGTACAGCAGGCCCCAGCGGATGTTCGGCAGCGTCACCCGCAGGAAGGTCTGCCAGCCGCCCGCCCCCAGGCCCAGCGCGGCCAGCTCCTCGTCCGTGCCCTGCTGCTCCATCAACGGCATCAGCTCGCGCGCGACGAAGGGGAAGGTGACGAACAGCGTCGCCAGCACGATCCCGGGCAGCGCGAACACCACCTTGGGCAGCTGCAGGTGGAACTGCCCCAGCAGCGGCACGCTGAAACGCCAGCCTTCGTCCACCAGCGGCCAGGCCCAGCCCTGTGCGCCGAAGATCAGCACGAACACCAGGCCGGCCACCACCGGCGACACCGAGAACGGCAGGTCGATCAGGCTGACCAGCCAGCGCTTGCCGGGGAACTCGTGCTTGCTCACCGCCCAGGCCGCGGCCACGCCGAAGGCCAGGTTCAGCGGCAGCACGATCGCCACCACCAGCAGGGTCAGCTTCACCGCGGCCAGCGCGTCCGGCTCGCGGACGGCGGCCAGCAGCGCGTCGGCGCCGCCGCGCAGCGCCTCGGTGAACACCAGCACCAGCGGCAGCAGCAGGAACGCCAGCAGGAAGGCCAGCGCGCCCAGCACCAGCAGCGCCTGCACCCAGCGCGGCTCGGCGGTGGGCCGCGCCGGGCTGCGCGATGCCTCAGCCATGCAGCCCCCCTTCCGCCGCGCGGCGCTGCATGCGCGCCTGCAGCAGGTTGATGGCCAGCAGCAGGGCGAAGGACAGCAGCAGCATGGCCGCGGCGATGGCGGTGGCGCCGGCGTAGTCGAACTCCTCCAGCTTGATGGTGATCAGCAGCGGCGCGATCTCCGACACGTGCGGGATGTTGCCGGCGATGAAGATCACCGAGCCGTACTCGCCCACGCCGCGCGCGAAGGCCAGCGCGAAACCGGCCAGCACCGCCGGCCACACCGTCGGCAGCACCACGCGCAGCACGGTCTGCCAGCGGCCGGCGCCGAGGGTGGCGGCCGCTTCCTCCAGCTCGCGCTCGGCCTCGGCCAACACCGGCTGCACCACGCGCACCACGAACGGCAGGCCGATGAACACCAGCGCCACCGTGATCCCCAGCGGCGTGTACGCGACCTTGATCCCGGCCGCCTCCAGCCAGCGACCGACCCAGCCGTTGGGCCCGTACAGTGCGGTCAGCGCGATGCCGGCCACCGCGGTGGGCAGCGCGAAGGGCAGGTCGATCATCGCGTCGAACACGCGGCGCCCGGGGAAGCGGTAGCGCACGAACACCCACGCCACCAGCGTGCCCATGACCGCATTGAAGGCCGCGGCGGCCAGCGCGGTGCCGAAGCTCACCCGCAACGCGCCCAGCACCCGCGGCTCGCTCCACACCTGCCACAGCCCGTCCCAGCCCAGCCCCGCCGAGCGCAGGAACACGCCCGCCAGCGGCACCAGGACGATCAGGCCCAGCCACGCCAGGGTGATGCCCAGGCTCAGGCCGAAGCCCGGCATCACCCGGCGCGGGCGACCGCGCCTGCCCGGCGCGCCCGGGCGGGGCGCGGCCGGCAGGGCGGTGGCGCCCTGCCCCGCGGTCAGCTGCATGGACCGCCCTCCTGCATCGCGCGCGCCCTCACCGGGCCGCCTGGATCTGGTCGAACACGCCGCCGTCGGCGAAGTGCTTCTTCTGCGCCGCGGCCCAGGAGCCGAACACGCCGTCCACCGTCACCAGCTCCACCTTGGGGAAGCGGGCCACGTCGGCCGGATCGGCGTGCTCGGGATGGCGCGGTCGGTAGTAGTGGCGCGCGGCGATGCGCTGGCCTTCCGGCGAGTACAGGTACTGCAGGTAGGCCTGGGCCACCTTGCGCGTGCCGTGGCGGTCGACGTTGCGGTCCACCAGCGCCACCGGCGGCTCGGCCAGGATCGAGAGCGAGGGCACGACGATGTCGAACTTGTCCGGCCCCAGTTCCTCGATGGAAAGGAAGGCCTCGTTCTCCCAGGCCAGCAGCACGTCGCCGATGCCGCGCTGGACGAAGGTGGTGGTCGCGCCGCGGGCGCCGGTGTCCAGCACCGGCACGTTGCGGAACAGCGCGGCGACGAAGTTGCGGGTCTTGGCCTCGTCGCCCTTGAAGATCTTCAGCCCGTAGGCCCAGGCCGCCAGGTAGTTCCAGCGCGCGCCGCCGGAGGTCTTGGGGTTGGGCGTGACCACCGACACGCCCGGCTTCACCAGGTCGTGCCAGTCGCGGATCTTCTTCGGGTTGCCCTTGCGCACCAGGAACACGATGGTCGAGGTGTAGGGCGCGCTGTTGCCGGGCAGGCGACGCTGCCAGTCGGCCGGCAGCAGCCGGCCGCGCGCGGCGACCTCGTCGATGTCGTAGGCCAGCGCGAGCGTGACCACGTCGGCCTCCAGGCCGTCGATCACCGCGCGCGCCTGCTTGCCCGAGCCGCCGTGCGAGGTCTCCACCGTCACCTTCTGCCCGGCGGTCTGCTGCCAGTGGCGGGCGAAGGCGGCGTTGAAGTCGCGGTAGAGCTCGCGGGTGGGGTCGTAGGAGACGTTGAGCAGCCGGGCGT
>DASRYN010000017.1:0-2368 GCA_035687185.1 Pseudoxanthomonas sp.
GCGCTGCGCAGCGCGCCGGCCCACCAGCGCAGGCGCGACAGGGACAGCCGCATCGCCTCGTGGGCAGGGTGGTCGCGCGGCAGCGTGCCGTCGGCGGCGAACTGGTCGCGCGCGTGGGCGAAGCTGACGCCGTCGCGCAGCGGCACCGCGTGCAGGCTCGCGAACACCTGCCGCAGCTGCTCCACCGCGCGCAACCCGCCGGAGAGGCCGCCGTAGGACACGAAGGCGACCGGCTTGGCCTGCCACTGGGTGTAGACCGCGTCGATCATCGCCTTCAGCGCGGCCGGGTAGCCGTGATTGTACTCCGGGGTCACCACCAGGAACGCGTCGGCCTCGCGCACCCGGCGCAGCAGGGACGGGCCGTCGCGCCCGGACGGCGTGGCCGGGTCCAGGCGGTCGATCTTCCAGCCGCCCAGCGCGGTGGCGCGCGCATGGGCCCAGGCGGCCACGGTGTCGCAGAAGCGCAGCGGGCGGTCGCTGCCGTAGAGCAGGGCCAGGCGCAGGGTGTCGTGCTGCATGCGGGGTCCTTCCGGGAACGGGGTGTGGCAGGCTAGGACCTCAACCAAGCTTGAGGTCAAGACGATGGCGCCATCCCCGCGGCCGGCGCGGCCGCGCCGCAGCGACTGGCTTTCGGTGGGCGAGGTGGCCTCGCGCAGCGGCGTGGCCGTGTCGGCCCTGCACTTCTACGAGGCCAGGGGCCTGATCCGCAGCACGCGCACCGCCGGCAACCAGCGGCGCTATCCGCGCGCGGTCCTGCGCCGGATCGCGGTGATCAAGGCGGCCCAGCGCGCAGGCGTGCCGCTGAACGAGATCGGCCGCGCGCTGGCGGCGTTGCCGGCGGACGCGGCCCCGGGCAAGGCCGACTGGCAGCGCCTGTCGCGGCAGTGGCGGGCCGGGCTGGACGCGCGCATCGAGCAGCTGCTGCGCCTGCGCGACCACCTGGACGGCTGCATCGGCTGCGGCTGCCTGTCGCTGCGCGACTGCCCGCTGCGCAACCCGGGCGACGTGCTGGCCTGCGAGGGGCCGGGCGCGCGGCTGCTGGACCCGTAGGCGCCGGCCGTGCCGGCACTGCGGGGTGGACGGATCGCCGGCCCCGGTTTCACGCAGGGCGCATCGCCATGCGGTCGCCGGCAGGAGCGGCTCCTGCGGCGGAAGCGCCGGTCAGGCCGCCCTCACCACTGGAACAGCTTCCAGTACACCTGCGGCAGGTCGTCGCGCTCGTCGCGGTCCAGGGCGCCGTCGCCATCACGGTCGTACAGGTAGTAGGCCGGGCCGCGCACGGGGGTGATCCGCACCATGCGCAGCTGCCCGGCCACGCGGTACTCCTCGAGCACGTCGCCGTTCTCCAGGGTGCGCGAGGCCACCTCGGCGCCGCTGACGTCGACCGGCGGCTGGCCGGTGGTGGCGCAGCCGGCGGCGGCCAGGAGCGCGGCCAGCGCGGCGGCGGGCAGGAAGGGCAGGCGCATGCGGGGTCTCCGGTGGGCTCCTCGGGCGCCGGCATTATGCGCCAGCGGGCGTGCAGGCCGCGCGTTGGCCGCCGGTTGCGGCGGCGGCCGCTAGAATGCGCCGATGACACGTCTCGTACTCATCGACGGCTCCAGCTACCTGTACCGCGCCTTCCACGCGCTGCCGCCGCTGAGCAACGCGGCCGGCGAGCCCACCGGGGCGCTGTTCGGGGTGGTCAACATGCTGCGCGCCACCCTGAAGGAGAAGCCCGACTACGTCGCCTTCGTGGTCGATGCGCCCGGCCGCACCTTCCGCGAAGACCTGTACCCGGAGTACAAGGCGCACCGCCCGCCCATGCCCGACGAACTGCGCGCCCAGGTGCAGCCGATGTGCGAGATCGTGCACGCGCTGGGCATCGACATCCTGCGCGTGGAGGGCGTGGAGGCCGACGACGTGATCGGCACCCTGGCCGTCCAGGCCGCCGATGCCGGCATCGACGTCACCATCTCCACCGGCGACAAGGACTTCGCCCAGCTGGTGCGCGCGCCCGGGGAGGGCGGCGCCATCGCCCTGGTCAACACCATGAGCGGCAGCCGCATGGACTCGGAGGCGGCGGTGGTGGAGAAGTTCGGCGTGCCGCCGCAGCGCATCGTCGACCTGCTGGCGCTGATGGGCGACACGGTGGACAACGTGATCGGCGTGGAGAAGTGCGGCCCCAAGACCGCGGCCAAGTGGCTGGGCGAGCACGGCTCGCTGGACGGGGTCGTCGCCGCCGCGGCCGGCATCAAGGGCAAGATCGGCGACAACCTGCGCGCCGCGCTGCCGCGGCTGCCGCTGAACCGGCAGCTGGTCACCATCCGCACCGACGTGCCGCTGCAGTGCCGCCCGGAGGACCTGCGCCTGCGCGAGCCGCACGTGGAGG
>DASRYN010000018.1:0-4306 GCA_035687185.1 Pseudoxanthomonas sp.
GCGGCATCTTCGAGAAGGACCGCGCCCTGGCCCGCCGCTTCCAGAAGATCGACATCGTCGAGCCCACCGTGGGCGAGACCTACGAGATCCTGCAGGGCCTCAAGCCGCGCTACGAAGCGCACCACGGCGTGACCTACGCCGACGAGGCGCTGCAGGCGGCGGTGGACCTGTCGGTCAAGCACATCGCCGACCGCCTGCTGCCGGACAA
Organism: Pseudoxanthomonas sp.; assembly: GCA_035687185.1. Lineage (GTDB taxonomy): Bacteria > Pseudomonadota > Gammaproteobacteria > Xanthomonadales > Xanthomonadaceae > Pseudoxanthomonas. Next base: position 209 of record DASRYN010000018.1, read on the forward strand.
GGCCATCGACGTGATCGACGAGGCCGGCGCCCGCCAGCGGCTGCTGCCGGAAGGCGTGCGCAAGGAACTGATCGACGTGGAGGAGATCGAGACCATCGTGGCCAAGATGGCGCGCATCCCGGCCAAGCAGGTCAGCGCGACCGACAAGGACGTGCTGCAGCACCTGGAGCGCAACCTGAAGATGGTCATCTTCGGCCAGGACCCGGCCATCGAGACCCTGGCCTCGGCCATCAAGCTGGCGCGCAGCGGCCTGGGCAACCCGGAGAAGCCGATCGGCAACTTCCTGTTCGCCGGCCCGACCGGAGTGGGCAAGACCGAGGTCACCCGGCAGCTGGCGCTGCAGCTGGGCATCGAGCTGGTCCGTTTCGACATGTCCGAGTACATGGAGCCGCACTCGGTGTCGCGCCTGATCGGCGCGCCCCCGGGCTACGTCGGCTTCGACCAGGGCGGCCTGCTGACCGAGAAGATCGTCAAGACCCCGCACTGCGTGCTGCTGCTGGACGAGATCGAGAAGGCGCACCCGGACATCTTCAACATCCTGCTGCAGGTCATGGACCGCGGCGTGCTGACCGACACCAACGGGCGCGAGGCCAACTTCAAGAACGTGGTCATCGTGATGACGACCAACGCCGGCGCGGCCCAGGCTTCGCGGCGCAGCATCGGCTTCACCCGCCAGGACCACTCCACCGACGCGATGGAGGTCATCCGCCGCACCTTCAGCCCGGAATTCCGCAACCGCCTGGACGCGGTGGTGCAGTTCCAGCCGCTGGGCCTGGACCACATCCTGCGCGTGGTGGACAAGTTCCTGATCGAGCTGGAGATGCAGCTCAACGAGAAGCACGTGGCGCTGTCGGCCACCCCGGCCGCGCGCGAATGGCTGGCCCAGCACGGCTTCGACCCGCTGATGGGCGCGCGCCCGATGGCCCGCGTGATCCAGGACCGGGTCAAGCGCCCGCTGGCCGACGAGCTGCTGTTCGGCAAGCTGGTCGACGGCGGCCGCGTCCACATCGACGTGCGCGACGGCGAGCTGGTGGTGGAGAGCCAGTCCGAGCCCGAGCGCCTGCTCCCGGCCACCGTCTGACGAGGCAAGGCCCGCGACCACGTCGCGGGCCTTTCTCCGTGCAGGTAAAGATCGGCACGCGTCCCTGCGCGCCGTTCGGCCGCGGCCGCCGGCGCCCGCCACGACGAGGTCGGCGGGCGGCGGCGTCCGGTGCCGGGGGAACTCAGCGCGAGGCGCGGCGCTTGCGGGAGGCGTATTCGTCCGCACCGATGGTCTCGACCTTGGCCACGGCGCAGTTGTCGCGCTTGGTCTTCACCACCGTGCCCTCCGGGCACAGCCGGTTGCTGCTCTCGCCGGTGACGATGGACAGGGACGGCGTGGTGGCCAGCGAGCTGCAGCCGTCGCGGAAGGTCACCAGATAGTGCGCGTCGCCGTCGCGCAGCAGGAAGTTCTGGCCGCCGCCGGAACGCACGATCTCCTGGTTCTTGCCCAGGTCGACGCATTGGGAGATGGGGGCCTTTTCGGCGGCAGCGGCGGAGAAGGCGGAACCGGCGAGCAGCAGGGCGGTGCAGAGGCGCTTGGCGTTCATGGCGGTCGGGGAATCGTGGCATCCAGTCCGGATTGGACCGTGGCCAAGCTACCGCCGCGGGCGAGGCCGCGAATCTGCCTGTGGTGACAATGACCTTGGTCATTGCGACGGAAGTGGGGATGACTTCCGACACGCGGCGCGGGCGGCGCAAAAAAGAAAGGCGGCCCGCAGGCCGCCTTTCCCTTGCGCCCGGTACCGGGGCGTCACTTCATGCGGTAGGTGATGCGCCCCTTGGTCAGGTCGTACGGCGTCATCTCCACCTTCACGCGGTCGCCGGTGAGGATGCGGATGTAGTTCTTGCGCATGCGCCCGGAGATGTGGGCGATGATCTCGTGCCCGTTCTCCAGGCGCACCCGGAAGGTGGTGTTGGGCAGCGTCTCGGTGACGGTGCCTTCGAACTCGATGGAATCGTCTTTCGACATGCGGTTCCGATTCTTCGCTTGCGGGCGTGAAAGCCGGCGAGTTTACGCCAGGGCCGCCAGCAACGCAAAAAATGCGTTAACGCCCCGTCGTGCCGGCCAGGGCCGACGCCTCGACCCGACCGAACTCGGCGGTCCAGGGGCCCACCATCCCGGAATCCCGGGCCAACCCGGCCACGGCCGAGAGGAACGTCGTTCGCGGCCAGCGTTCCACGCCCAGCGAGACCAGGTGCGGATTCTCGACCTGGGCGTCCAGCAGCGGCCAGCCACGTGCGTGCAGCCAGCCGGCCAGCGCCGCCAGTGCCACCTTCGAGCCGCCGGAGCGGGCGCTGAACATGCTCTCGCCGAAGAACATCCGGCCCACGGCCACGCCATAGAGGCCGCCCACCAGTTCCGGGCCGTCGTAGACCTCGACCGAATGTGCATGACCCAGGCGGTGCAGGCGGCCGTAGGCCATGCGCATGGCGTCGGTGATCCAGGTGCCGTCCTGCCCGGGCCGCGGCGTGCCGGCGCAGGCGGCGACCACGGCGTCGAAGGCGGTGTCGGCGCGCACCTGCCAGCGGCTCCGGCGCAGGCTCCGCCGGAACCGGCTGGAGAGCCGCAACGCGTCGGTGCGGAACACCGCGCGCGGGTCCGGGCACCACCACAGGATGGGTTGCCCCTCCGCGTACCAGGGGAAGATGCCGTGCCGGTAGGCGTTGAGCAGCCGGCGCGGGGACAGGTCGCCGCCCATGGCGAGCAGGCCGTCGGGCCGGCGCAGCGCGTGCGCGCCGGGCGGGAAGGGGGCGTCCGGGTCCTCGGACAGCAGGTAGGGGCGTTGCGGGCGCGAGTCCATGGCGGCTCAGCCAGTCTCGCGGAACGGCGAGTGCGCCGCCAGCGCCCGGGCGTAGCGGCGGACCGACCGCGCCTCCTCGGCGCACCAGTCTTCCAGCGCCGCGCGGAACCGCGGGTCGGCGATGCGGTGGCGGCTGCGCACGAACACCGGCAGGAAGCCGCGCGCCAGCTTGTGCTCACCCTGTGCGCCGGGCTCGAAACGCGCCAGGCCCTCGCGCAGGCAGTACTCGATGCCCTGGTAGTAGCAGGTCTCGAAGTGCAGGCCCGGCAGGTTGGCGTGCGCGCCCCAGTAGCGGCCGTAGAGCGTGTCCGGTCCGCGCAGGCAGAGCGCGCCCGCCATGGGAGCGCCTTGGTGCATTGCCAGTATTATCAGCAGGTTGCGCGGCATTGTTCGCGCGATGTGTCCGATGAACTCGCGTGTCAGGGCCGGCGCGTTGCCGTACTCGTGGAAGGTCTGCAGGTAGAAGCCGTGGATGGCGTCCAGATCCGCCGGGCTCGCCTCGTCGCCGTGCAGCCAGCGGAAGGAGACCCCGGCCCGCTGCACCCTGGCCCGCTCCTGGCGGATGTTCTTGCGGTGCTTGTGGTCCATCGCCGCCAGGAACCCGGCGAAATCCACCCAGCCGTCGCGGTTGCGCCAGTGGTACTGCACGTCCGTGCGCGGCAGCCAGTCGCCACCGAACAGCACGTCTTCGTCCTCCGCATGGAAGTTCACGTGCGCCGACGCCAGGCCGTCGGCGTCGGCCTGCCTGGCGACGGCTTCCAGCAGCGCCCGGCGCGCGTCGCCGTCCCGGGCCAGCAGGCGCGGGCCGGTGACCGGCGAGTAGGGCACGGCGAACAGCCACTTGGGGTAGTAGTCCAGCCCGTGGCGCGCGTAGGCATGCGCCCAGGCGTGGTCGAACACGAACTCGCCGTGCGAGTTGGTCTTCAGGTAGCCGGGGGCGGCGGCGACCAGGCGGTCGCCGTCCCACAGGGTCAGGTGGCGGGGCATCCAGCCCCAGTCCGCGCGCAGGCAGCCGCAGCGCTCCAGGCCTTCCAGGAAGGCGTGCGACACGAACGGGTTGCGGCCGTCGTGCAGCCGGTCCCAGTCGGCCGGCGCCACGCCCGCCAGCGCCGGCAGCACGCGGGCCTGCAGGCTCATGCGGCCCTCCCGCCCGCCGGACCGTCGCGGCGGGCATCGCCCATCAGCCGCCCTTGCTGTCCAGGTAGCGCTCGGCGTCCAGCGCGGCCATGCAGCCGAAGCCGGCCGAGGTGATCGC
>DASRYN010000019.1:0-16136 GCA_035687185.1 Pseudoxanthomonas sp.
GTCGTCCGCGTCGGCCGCGCACACGCCGATGCTCACCGTCATCCGCAGCTCGCCGCCGCGCACGGGCACGCGCAGGTCCTCCACGCGGCGGCGCAGGGCCTCGAAGTAGCCCTGCAGGTCCGGCGCGTCCAGGCCGGGCACCAGCAGGCAGAACTCCTCGCCGCCGAAGCGCGCGACCTGGTCCTCGCCGCGGGCGTGGCCGGAGACGGCCGCGGCCACCGCGCGCAGCGCGTGGTCGCCGGTCTCGTGGCCCCAGCTGTCGTTGATGTGCTTGAAGTGGTCGATGTCCAGCATCGCCGCGGCCACCGGCTCGCCGGCGTGGCGCAGGCGCGGCACCAGGCGCTCGGCCTGTTCCAGGAAATGGCGGCGGTTGGGCAGGCCGGTGAGGAAGTCGCGGGTGGCCAGGTCCTGCAGGCTGCCGATCAGCTCCAGCTGGTCCACGTTCTGCGAGACGCGGCAGAAGAACTCCTCGCGAGAGTACGGCTTGCGCAGGAAGTCGTTGGCGCCGTTCTTGAGGAAGCGCGCCACCAGGCCCGGGTCCTCGCGCCCGGAAACGCCGATCACCGCCACGCGGTCGCGGGCGCGCAGGGCGCGCAGGCGGCGGGTCAGCTCGATGCCCTGCATGCCCGGCATCTCCTGGTCGACGATGGCCAGGCGGATGGTGGGATCGGCCTCCACCGCGCGCAGCGCGGCGGCGCCGTCGGCGGCCTGGACCACCCGGTAGCCGTACATCTCCAGCAGGGTGCACGCCTGCACGCGCGCCGAGACCGAGTCGTCCACCACCAGCGCGGAGATGCGCCGGTTGCGGTCCAGCCGCTGTACCAGCCACACCAGGTAGTCCAGGCTGCCCGGCGCGTCCTTGAGCACGAAGTCGATGATCTGCCGGCGCAGCATGCGCTCGCGCAGGTCCTCGTCGTAGACGCCGCTCACCACCACGGTGGGCAGGGCGCGGCGCAGGAAGCAGTCCACCACGGTGTCGCGGTCGCCGTCGGCCAGCACCAGGCCGGTGAGCACCAGGAACCAGTCGTCGTGCCGTGCCAGCGCCAACCGCGCCTCGGCCAGGGTCGAGGCCACGGTGACCGGCAGGCCCAGCTGCTGCTCGATGGCCTGGGCCACGGCCTGCATGTACGCGCGCGAGTTCTCCACCAGCAGCACGCGCTGCGGGAGCGGCGAGGGAGGCAGGAGCGGCAGCGGGGCGTGCATGGCCGGGAAGGGAGGGGTTCGCCGCCATAGCGGCCCCTTCCGGCGGAACTTTAGATCGCCGTCACAGTTTGGTAACCGGTGGCAGTCCTACCACAGCGCGTCGCGCAGCTTGTACCAGGCCATGGCCAGCACCAGCAGCGGGGTGCGCAGCAGGCGGCCGCCGGGGAAGGGCGCGTGCGGGATGCGGGCGAACAGGTCCAGGCGTCCGGACTGGCCGCGGATGGCCTCGGCGATCAGCCGCCCGGCCAGCCCGGTGGTGGCCACGCCATGGCCGGAGAAGCCCTGCGCGAAGTAGACGTTGGGCGCCAGGCGGCCCCAGTGCGGTGCGCGGTTGAGCGAGATGTCGACGTAGCCGCCCCACAGGTACTCGATCGGCACGCCGGCCAGCTGCGGGAACACGGCTCGGATCCGCCTCCGCATCGTCCCGCGCAGGTTCGGCGGCGGCAGGCTGGAGTAGCTGGCGCGGCCGCCGAACAGCAGCCGGTGGTCGCGGCTGAGGCGGAAGTAGTCCAGCGCCCAGTTCACGTCGGCCACGGCCATGCCGTTGCGGATCAGCGCGGTGGCGCGCGCGGCGCCCAGCGGCGCGGTGGCGGCGATGTAGGTGCCCACCGGCATCACCCGCGACTCCAGTTCCGGGGCCACGCCGCGCAGCCAGGCGTTGCCGGCCAGCACCGCGAAGTCGGCCTCGACCTCGCCGCGCGCGGTCCGCAGCCGCGGCCGCGCGCCGTGCACCAGCGCGGTCACCCGCGAGCCCTCGTGGATGCGCACGCCCGCCGCCAGCGCCGCGCGCGCCAGCCCGAAGGCGTATTCCAGCGGGTGCAGGTGGCCGCTGTTGGCGTCGTACATCGCGCCCAGGTAGCGCTCGCTGGCCAGCACCTCGCGCAGCCGCGCGCGGTCCCACCATTCCAGCGGATAGCCGTAGCGCTCGGCCATCTCGACGATGCCCGCGCGCAGGGCGCGTTCCTGGCGCGGCCTGATCGGGACGTGGGCGTGGCCGTCGCGCCAGTCGCAGGCGATGCCGTGGCGGGCGATGCGCGCACGCAGCAGGTCCATGGCCTCGCGCGAGAGGTCGAACAGCGTGCGCGCGGCCTCGCGGCCCACCAGCCCCTCCAGCGTGTCCATCTCGCAGCCGTAGCCGACGATGGCCTGGCCGCCGTTGCGGCCGGACGCCCCCCAGCCGATGCGCTCGGCCTCCAGCACCACCACGCGGTAGCCGGCCTCGGCCAGGTCGAGCGCGGCGCTCAGCCCGGTGTAGCCGGCGCCGAGGATGCACACGTCGGCCCGGACCCTGCCCTCCAGCGCCGGCTGCGGCGGCAGCGGCGCGGCGCTGGCGGCGTACCAGCCGGCGGGCAGCGCGGCCGCGCTCACACCGTCCTCAGGTACCAGGCGTAGTCCAGGTCGGTCACCTGCGCCTGGAAGTCGTGCATCTCCTTGCGCTTCTGCTGGCCGTACACGTGGCGGAACCGCTCGCCGTACCACTCGGCGGCGAAGGCGCTGCCGAGGAAACCGTCGATCGCGTCGCGCCAGAACGGGGTGCGGGTCTCGAACTGCGCGTAGGCGTTGCCGGACACCGGCGGGCCCGGGTCCAGGCGCCGCTCGATGCCGTCCAGCATGCCGGCCAGCACCGCGGCCGCGACGAGGTAGGGATTGGCGTCGGCACCGGCGATGCGGTGCTCGATGCGGGTGTTGTCCGGGTCGCTGTGCGGGATGCGCATGGCCACGGTGCGGTTGTTGAAGCCCCAGCTGTCGTTGAGCGGGACGAAGGCGTTGGGCACGAAGCGGCGGTAGCTGTTGCCGTGCGGCGCGAACAGCAGCAGGTTGTCGCGCGCGCTGGCCTGCAGCCCGGCCACGGCATGGCGCAGGGCGTCGGCCGGGCGCTCCGGGGTGCCGGCGAACAGGTTGCGGCCGTGGCCGTCGAGCAGGCTGGCGTGCAGGTGCAGGCCGCTGCCGGCCTGGCCGGCCAGCGGTTTGGCCATGAAGCTGGCCATCGCCCCCTGTTGCTGGGCGATGGCCTTGATCGCGCGCTTGAGCAGCACCGCGTCGTCGCAGGCGGCCACGGCGTCGGCGCGGTGGCGCAGGTTGATCTCGAACTGGCCCGGCGCGTACTCGGCCACCGCAGTGTCGGCGGGGATGCGCTGCGCGCGGCACGCCTCGGCGACGGCGTCGATGAAGGCCGCGTTCCCGTCCAGGTCGTCGATGGAATAGACCTGGGTGCTGGCGTTGCGCCGGCCGCTGGCCGGGTCGGGCAGGGTCTGCGGGCGGCCGTCGGGGCCGGGCAGGCGGTCGAACAGGTAGAACTCCAGCTCCACGGCCACCACCGGGGTCAGGCCGCGGGCGCGGTAGCGCTCCAGCACCCGCGAAAGCACCCGGCGCGGGTGGGCCTCGAACCAGCCCCCGGCGCCGTCCTCCATCGCCAGCAGCAGCTGCAGCGCCGGGCGCGGCGACCACGGCACCGGGCGTAGCGTGCCGGGGATGGGCCGGCAGATGCGGTCCTCGTCGCCGATGTCGTAGCCCAGCCCGGTCTCCTCGACCGTGTTGCCGGTGATGTCGGCGGCCACCAGCGACATCGGCAGGCACACGCCGCCGCCGTAGACCTTCTCCAGCGTCTCGGCGGTGACGCGCTTGCCGCGCAGCAGGCCGTTGGTGTCCGGCAGCAGCAGGTCCACCTGCGCATGCGCGTGGCCGGGCAGGGCCAGCAGGGTCTCCAGGTCCTCGGGCGGCAGCGCGGACGGGGCGGATGCGCGGTTCATCGCGGGGCCTCGGCGTGGGGACGGCGGCAGCTTAGCAGGGCGGTTCCGTCAAGAATACTCAACGGCCGGGTCGGCTGTGCCGCACCATTACGGGGCAAGCGGGTCGTGGCTGCCCCTCGTGTTGTAAAAATAAAACGGCCGGGGTAAGTTGCCGGAACGCCATCGGACGCGCCGCGCATGGCCCTGCCGCCTCTGGTCGGCCTGCCCACCGACCGCAAACAGATCGGCCTGCATCCCTTCCTCGCGGTCGGCGAGAAGTACGTGCGCGCGGTGGTGGAGGGCGCGGGCGCCACGCCGGTGCTGCTGCCGGCGCTGCTGCCGCCGCTGCCGGCCGGGGACTGGCTGGCGCGCCTGGACGGGCTGCTGCTCACCGGCGCGGTCAGCAACATCGAGCCGCACCACTACGGCAACGAGCCCAGCTGGGAAGGCAACCTGCACGACCCGGCGCGCGATGCGACCACGCTGGGCCTGATCCCGCGGGCGGTCGCGCTGGGACTGCCGATCCTGGCCATCTGCCGCGGCTTCCAGGAGGTCAACGTCGCCTTCGGCGGCAGCCTGCACCAGAAGCTGCACGAGACGCCCGGCTTCGCCGACCACCGCGAGAACCCGGACGATCCGCTGGAGGCCCAGTACGCGCCGGTGCACGACGTGCGCCTGGCCGAAGGCGGGCTGCTGGCGGCCATCGCGGGCCAGCCCCGCGCGCGGGTGAACTCGCTGCACGGCCAGGGCGTGGCCCGGCTGGGCGCGGGCCTGCGCGTGGAGGCCACCGCGCCCGACGGCGCGATCGAGGCCTTCGCCGGCGCCGGCCCCGGCTTCCTGCTCGGCGTGCAGTGGCATCCCGAATGGCAGGTGGCGCAGGACCCGTTCTACCTCGGCATCTTCCGCGCCTTCGGCGAGGCGTGCCGCGACTACGCCGCGCGCCGCGCCGGGCGCGCGCTCCCGATCCAGGCCGCATGAAGCAGGACGCACGCATGAGTCCACGTTCCAACCCGCCGCGCCGCCGCGCCGCCAGCGCCGACCCGCCGGAGAGCTCGCTGCGCCGCTGGCTCAAGGAGCGCCGCATCACCGAGGTCGAGTGCCTGGTGCCGGACATCACCGGCAACGCGCGCGGCAAGATCATCCCGGCCGACAAGTTCTCGCACGACTACGGCACGCGCCTGCCCGAAGGCATCTTCGCCACCACCGTCACCGGCGACTACCCGGACGACTACTACGAGCTGGTCTCGCCCTCGGACTCGGACATGCTGCTGCGCCCGGACCCCGCCACCGTGCGCATGGTGCCCTGGGCCGCGGACCCGACGGCGCAGGTGATCCACGACTGCCAGACCAAGGACGGCCAGCCGCACGAGCTGGCGCCGCGCAACGTGCTGCGCCGCGTGCTGGCGGCCTACGAGGAGGTGGGCCTGCAGCCGGTGGTGGCGCCGGAGCTGGAGTTCTTCCTGGTGCAGAAGAACACCGACCCGGATTTCCCGCTGCTGCCGCCCGCCGGCCGCTCGGGCCGGCCGGAGACGGCGCGGCAGTCGTACTCCATCGACGCGGTCAACGAGTTCGACCCGGTGCTGGACCTGATGTACGACTACTGCGAGGCGATGGAGCTGGACGTGGACACGCTGATCCACGAGTCCGGCGCCGCGCAGCTGGAGGTCAACTTCGTCCACGCCGACGCGCTCTCGCGCGCCGACCAGGTGTTCCTGTTCAAGCGCACCATGCGCGAGGCGGCGCTGCGCCACGGCGTGTACGCCACCTTCCTGGCCAAGCCGATGGAGAACGAGCCCGGCAGCGCCATGCACATCCACCAGAGCCTGGTGGACCGCCGCGGCCGCAACGTCTTCGCCGGCCGCTCGTCCACCCGCCACAGCCCGGTGTTCATGCACTACCTGGCCGGGCTGCAGAAGTACGTGCCGATGGCGATGGCGTTCTTCGCGCCCAACGTCAATTCCTACCGCCGGCTGATGTTCGGCGAGGTCTCGCCGATCAACGTGCACTGGGGCTACGACAACCGCACCTGCGGCCTGCGGGTGCCGATGGACACCCCGGAGAACACCCGCGTGGAGAGCCGCTTCGCCGGCTCGGACGCCAACCCCTACCTGGCGATGGCCGCGACCCTGGCCTGCGGGCTGCTGGGCATCCGCGAGAAGCTGGAGCCCACGCCGCCCATGACCGAGAGCGCGCAGGAGGCCGGCTTCGCCCTGCCGCGCTCGCTGGGCGAGGCGCTGGACGAGCTGGAGGCCTGCCGCCCGCTGCACGAGATGCTGGGCGCCCGCTTCGTGCGCGCCTACATCTCGGTCAAGCGCAAGGAATACGAGACCTTCTTCCGCGTCATCAGCTCGTGGGAACGCGAGTTCCTGCTGCTGAACGTCTGAGGCCGGCCACCGCGCCGGCCGCGCAACCCCGGGGAGCCGCATGGGCCAGATGGACATCCGCGAACTGCAGCGGCTCGACGCCGCCCACCACCTGCATCCGTTCAACGACAACGCCGCGCTGGCCAGGCGCGGCACGCGCATCCTGACCCGCGGCGAGGGCTGCTACGTCTGGGACGCCGACGGCAACCGGCTGCTGGACGCCTTCGCCGGGCTGTGGTGCGTGAACATCGGCTACGGCCGGCCGGAACCGGGCCAGGCCGCGGCGCGGCAGATGACCGAGCTGGCCTACTACAACAGCTTCTTCCAGTGCACCACCGAGCCGACCATCCGCCTGGCGGCCAAGCTGGCCGAGCTGGCGCCGGGCGACATCAACCACGCCTTCTTCGTCAACTCCGGCTCGGAGGCCAACGACACCATCGTGCGCATGGTCCGCCACTTCTGGGCGGTGCAGGGCCAGCCGGGGAAGAACGTGTTCATCGGCCGCCACAACGGCTACCACGGCACCACCGTCGCCGGCGCCAGCCTGGGCGGGATGAAGGCCATGCACGGGCAGGGCGGGCTGCCGATCCCGGACGTGCACCACATCGAGCCGCCGTTCTGGTTCGGCGACGCCGGCGACCTGGACGAGGACGAGTACGGCCTGGTGGCCGCCCGGCGGCTGGAACGGAAGATCCTGGAGCTGGGCCCGGAGCGGGTGGCCGCGTTCATCGGCGAGCCCATCATGGGCGCCATCGGCGTCTACATCCCGCCGCGCACCTACTGGCCGGAGATCGAGCGCATCTGCCGCAAGTACGACGTGCTGCTGGTGGCCGACGAGGTGATCTGCGGCTTCGGCCGCACCGGCGAGTGGTTCGGCTCGCAGTACTTCGGCTTCCAGCCGGACATCATGCCGGTGGCCAAGGGCATCACCTCCGGCTACATCCCGCTGGGCGCGGCCCTGTTCAACGACCGCGTGGCCGGCGTGCTGAAGGAGTCCGGCGGCGAGCTGGCGCACGGGGCGACCTATTCCGGGCACCCGGTGTGCGCGGCGGTGGCGCTGGAGAACCTGCGCATCCTGGAGGAGGAGCGCATCGTCGAGCGCGCGCGCGAGGAGATCGCGCCGTACCTGGCCCAGCGCTGGGCCGAGCTGGGCGAGCACCGGCTGGTGGGCGAGGCGCGCATTGCCGGGCTGATGGGCGCGCTGGAGCTGGTGCCCGACCGCCGCCGCCGCGCCTTCTTCGAGGAGCGCGGCAAGGCTGGCGCGCTGTGCCGGGACATCGCCCTGCGCAATGGCCTGATCCTGCGCGCGACCTGGGACTCGATGCTGCTGTCGCCGCCGCTGGTGATCACCCGGGAGCAGGTGGACGAGCTGTTCGAGAAGGCCTGGAAGTCGCTGGACCAGACCGCCGCCGAACTGGGCAAATGAGGCCGGCGGCGCTACGCTGCGCCGCATCCACCCCCCCGAGGACGAGACGATGAAGCTGCGCCTGTTGACCCTGTGCATCGCCGGAACCCTGCTGGCCGCCTGCGGCGGCGGGAACCAGGACGCCGCCCCCGCGGCCGGTGCCGACGCCGGTGCCGGTGCCGGTGCCGGCGGCGAGGAGAAGGTGCTCAACGTCTACAACTACTCGGACTACATCGCCGAGGACACCATCCCGAACTTCGAGCAGCAGACCGGGATCCGCGTGACCTACGACGTGTACGACAGCGACGAGATCCTGGAGACGAAGCTGCTGGCCGGCTCCAGCGGCTACGACGTGGTCGTGCCCACGCTCAACTTCTTCGGCCGGCAGATCCAGGCCGGCGTGTTCATGCCGCTGGACAAGGCCAGGATCCCCAACCTGGCCAACCTGGACCCCTCGGTGATGGAGCGCATCGCCGCCCAGGACCCGGGCAACAAGTACGGCGTGCCCTACATGATGGGCACCACCGGCATCGGCTACAACGTGGACAAGGTGGCCGCCGCCTTCGGCGGCACCGAGATCGCCGGCAGCTGGGACCTGGTGTTCAAGCCGGAGAACATCGCCAAGCTCAAGGATTGCGGCGTGACCCTGCTGGACACGCCTTCGGACATGATCCCCATCGCGCTGCACTACCTGGGCGAGGACCCCCACAGCAGCGACCCGGCCACCATCCAGAAGGCCGCGGACCTGCTCAAGTCCATCCGCCCCTACGTGCAGAACTTCCACTCCAGCCAGTACGTGACCTCGCTGGCCAACGGCAGCACCTGCCTGGTGGTGGGCTGGTCGGGCGACATCATCCAGGCGCGCGACCGCGCCGAGGAGGCGGGCAACGGCGTCAAGGTGGCCTACTCGATCCCGAAGGAAGGCGCGCCGCAGTGGTTCGACATGCTGGCCATCCCGGCCGACGCCCGGCACCCCGGCAACGCCCACGCCTTCATCAACTACCTGCTGGACCCGCAGGTGGCGGCCAGCAACACCAACTACATCCAGTACGCCAACCCGGTGAAGGCGGCCACGTCGCTGGTGGACGAGGAGATCCGCAACGACCCGACGATCTACCCGCCCGAGGACGTGGCCGCGAAGATGTTCACCTACGCGATCAACTCGCCGGAGACGGACAAGCTCTACACCCGCCTCTGGACCGAGATCAAGACCGGACGCTGAGCGCGGCGCGCCCGGCGGCGCCGGCCACGGCCGGTGCCGCGCGGGCCGCGACGGGGCAACGCGGGCGGCAGCAAGGAAACGAGGGGAGGAACCTGGTGGCGCTCGCCGCACGGCGGCGTCGTGGACAACCGACAGGCCCTGCGGGGCGATGGGGGAAGCGACGATGGTGACGTGGAATCCGAGGCTGTTGGCAGTGGCGCTGGCCGCGTTCGCGCTGGCCGGTTGCGGGAAACAGGCGGCGCCGGCCGATGGCGCGCAGGGCGGGAAGGCCGCCGGCGGGGGCGAGCTGCACGTCTACAACTGGTCCGACTACATCGCCGAGGACACCGTGCCGGGGTTCGAGCGCGAAAGCGGCGTGCGCGTCAGCTACGGCGTGTTCGACAGCAACGAGGTGCTGGAGGCCAAGCTGCTGGCCGGTTCCAGCGGCTTCGACGTGGTGGTGCCGTCGCTGCAGTTCCTCGGCCGCCAGATCCAGGCCGGCGTGTTCCAGCCGCTGGACACGTCCCGGCTGAAGAACTACGGCAACCTCGACCCGGAGCTGATGAAGCGCATCGCCGTGCAGGACCCGGGCAACCGGTACGGCGTGCCCTACCTGTGGGGCACCACCGGCATCGGCTACAACGTGGACAAGCTGGCCGCGGCCTTCGGCGGCACCGAGATCGCCGGCAGCTGGGACCTGGTGTTCAAGCCCGAGAACCTGGCCAAGCTCCAGGACTGCGGCGTGATGCTGCTGGACACGCCCTCCGAACTGGTGCCCATCGCGCTCAACTACCTGGGCGAGGACCCCAACAGCACCGACCCGGCCACCATCCGGAAGGCCGCCGAGCTGCTCGGATCCATCCGGCCCTACGTGCGCACCTTCCACTCCTCGCAGTACATCGACGCGCTGGCCAACGGCAGCGTGTGCCTGGCGGTGGGCTGGTCGGGCGACATCCTGCAGGCGCGCGACCGCGCCGAGGAGGCCGGCAACGGGGTCAAGGTGGCCTACTCGATCCCGAAGGAGGGCGCGCCGCTGTTCGTGGACATGCTGGCCATCCCCAAGGACGCGGGCAACCTGGACAACGCCTACGCCTTCATCGACTACCTGCTGCGCCCGGAAGTGGCCGCCGCCAACACCAACTACGTCAGCTACCCCAACCCGGTGGTACCTTCGCTGCCGATGGTGGACGAGGCCATCCGCAACGACCCGACGATCTACCCCCCGCCGGAGACCGCCGCCAGGCTGTTCACGCTGGCGATCATCCCGCCCGAGGTGGACAGGCTCTACACCCGGCTCTGGACCGAGCTGAAGACCGGCCGTTAGGCTGGGCGCCGAGCGGGCCGCCGGACGGCGGCCCGCCCGATCCGACTGCGGAGTGGCCATGGCGGCAAGCAACGAACGGGCAACCCCTTCACCGGCCGGCGACGGCTCCGACCGCTACCTGCGCATCGAGGGCGTGCGCAAGGAGTTCGACGGCTTCGTCGCCGTGGACGACGTCAGCCTGGACATCCGCAAGGGCGAGATCTTCGCCCTGCTGGGCGGCTCGGGCAGCGGCAAGTCCACCCTGCTGCGCTGCCTGGCCGGCTTCGAGCGGCCCACCCGCGGCCGCATCGTGCTGGACGGGGAGGTCATGGACGACCTGCCGCCCTACGAGCGGCCGATCAACATGATGTTCCAGTCCTACGCGCTGTTCCCGCACATGACCGTGGAGCAGAACATCGCCTTCGGCCTGAAGCAGGACGGCCTGGCGAAGGACGCCATCCGCAGGCGGGTGGGGGAGATGCTGGAGCTGGTGCAGCTGGGCAAGCTGGCCCGGCGCAAGCCGCACCAGCTCTCCGGCGGCCAGCAGCAGCGCGTGGCCCTGGCCCGCTCGCTTGCCAAGGGCCCCAAGCTGCTGCTGCTGGACGAGCCGATGGGCGCGCTGGACAAGAAGCTGCGCTCGCGGATGCAGCTGGAGCTGGTGAACATCATCGAGAGCTCCGGGGTGACCTGCGTGATGGTCACCCACGACCAGGAGGAGGCCATGACCATGGCCACCCGCATCGCGCTGATGGACCAGGGCTGGATCCAGCAGGTGGGCACGCCCGACGAGATCTACGAGCAGCCGGCCAACCGCTTCGCCGCCGAGTTCATCGGCTCGGTCAACCTGGTCGACGCCACCATCGCCGAGGACGAGCCCGACTACGTGGTCCTGCGCACGCCGGCGTTCGACGCGCCGATCTACATCGGCCACGGCATCACCGGCTTCGAGGGGCAGGCGGTGTCCTTCGCGCTGCGCCCGGAGAAGCTGGGCATCGGCAAGGACGAGCCCGGCCAGCCGCACAACAAGGCGCGGGGCACCATCGAGGACATCGCCTACTTCGGCAGCCACTCGGTCTACCACGTGCGCCTGCCCAGCGGCGTCCGGCTGATGGCCAACTTCGCCAACCAGCAGCGCTGGGCCAGCGAGGGGCTGACCTGGGGCGACGAGGTGTGGCTGTGGTGGCGCGACAACGACGGCGTGGTGCTGACCTCATGAGCCCGCGCGCACTGAGGCGGTGGCTGCCTTCCGGCCGCTGGGCCGTGGTCGCCGTGCCGTTCCTGTGGCTGGCGCTGTTCTTCGCCATCCCCTTCCTGATCGTGCTGAAGATTTCCTTCTCGCGGCTGGCCATCGCCATGCCGCCGTACACGCCGATCCTGGAATACGTGGACAACGCGCTGACTCTGCGCCTGAACCTGGGCAACTACGCGGCGCTGTTCACCGACTCGCAGTACGTGCTGGCGTACCTGAGCTCGATCGAGATCGCGGCCGTGTCCACGGTGCTGTGCCTGCTGATCGGCTACCCGATGGCCTACTTCATCGCGCGCATGCCGCCCTCGGCGCGCAACATCGCGCTGATGGCGGTGGTGCTGCCGTCGTGGACCTCGTTCCTGATCCGGGTGTACGCCTGGATCGGCATCCTGGACGCCAACGGCATCCTCAACCGCGCGCTGATGGCCATGGGCATCGTCGACGCGCCATTGCGCATCCTCTACACGCCGGTGGCCGCCTACATCGGCATCGTCTACTGCTACCTGCCGTTCATGGTGCTGCCGCTGTACGCCAACCTGGTCAAGCTGGACACGCGCCTGCTGGAGGCCGCCTACGACCTCGGCGCGCGGCCATGGACGGCGTTCCTGCGCATCACCCTGCCGCTGTCGCGCGCGGGCATCGTCGCCGGCTGCATGCTGGTGATGATCCCGGCGGTGGGCGAGTTCGTGATCCCGGAGATGCTGGGTGGCCCGGACACGCTGATGATCGGCCGCGTGCTGTGGGGCGAGTTCTTCAACAACCGCGACTGGCCGGCCGCCTCGGCGGTGGCCATCGTGATGCTGCTCCTGCTGCTGGTGCCGATCCTGGTGTTCAACCGCTACCAGCAGAAGGCGATGGAGGGCCGGCTGGCATGAACGCCGGACCGGGCCACCGCGCGTTGCGCTGGGCGGTGCTGGTGCTGGGCTTCGCCTTCCTGTACCTGCCCATCGTGCTGCTGGTGGTGTACTCGTTCAATTCCTCGCGCCTGGCCACCGTGTGGGCCGGCTTCTCGACGAAGTGGTACGGCGAGCTTCTGCGCGACCGGCAGATGCTGGACGCGGCCTGGGTGAGCCTGCGCATCGCCTTCTGGACGGCCACGGCGGCGACGGTGATCGGCACCCTGGGCGCCATGGTGATGACCCGCTTCCGGCGCTTTCCCGGCAAGACGGTGTTCGGCGCGCTGATCACGGCGCCGCTGGTGATGCCCGAGGTCATCATCGGCCTGTCGATCCTGCTGATGCTGGTGTCGGTGGGCGCGGCGCTGGGCATCCCGTCCAAGGGCATGGTCGCCATCTGGATCGCGCACGTGACGCTGACCGTCTCGTTCGTGACGGTGGTGGTGTCCTCGCGCCTGCAGGAGCTGGACCGGTCGCTGGAGGAGGCGGCCATGGACCTGGGCGCCAACCGGGTGAAGGTGTTCTTCCTGATCACGCTGCCCATCATTGCGCCGGCGCTGGTCAGCGGCTGGCTGCTGGCCTTCACCCTGTCGCTGGACGACGTGGTCATCGCCAGCTTCGTCGCCGGCCCGGACTCGACCACGCTGCCGATCAAGGTGTTCTCCTCGGTGCGGTTGGGCGTCAGCCCCAAGATCAACGCGCTGGCCACGCTGCTGGTGATGGCGGTGTCGCTGGCCGCGGTGGTCGGCTGGTGGCTGATGTACCGCGAGGACAAGCGCCGCCGCCGCGACATGCAACTGGCGTTGCAGGAGAACGGCTGAGTCCGGCATCGGGAACGGATGTGCGCGGCCGCGCGGACGGCAACGCCCACGTGCGCAGCCGGGCCCGCCAAGCCCGGCCGCGCGAGGACGCCGTCCCATGGGCATGGGGCGCCAGCGGCACGGGGATGTGCTTTTGCCGTTCCCCCGACCGTTCCGCCACCGCAACGGTCCGGTGATCCGAGGGCGGTTATGCTCGCCGCCAGCGGCCCCATTCTTGGGCGAAGCCAACCGCGAGACCTCCCATGAGCGCCACCGATCCCCGCAGCGAACCCGCCCGCCTCGTCCGCAAGGTCCGCGGCCGCGCCACCTCCGACGGCGCCGGCGTCAAGCTCACCCGCGTCATCGGCGGCCCCGAACTGCCCGACCTGGACCCGTTCCTCCTCCTGGACGAATTCGGCACCGACCAGGCCGAGGACTACATCGCCGGCTTCCCCAACCACCCGCACCGCGGCTTCGAGACCGTCACCTACATGCTCGACGGCCGCATGCGCCACCGCGACAACCACGGCAACGAAGGCCTGCTCACCCCCGGCAGCGTGCAGTGGATGACCGCCGGCCGCGGCCTGGTCCATTCCGAGATGCCCGAGCAGGAATCCGGCCGCATGCGCGGCTTCCAGCTGTGGGTGAACCTGCCCGCGCGCGACAAGATGATCCCGCCGCGCTACCAGGAATTCGCTCCCGACCGCATCCCGCACGCGCGGCCCGCCCCCGGTGTCAAGGTCAAGGTCATCGCCGGGCGCGTCGGCGACACCGTCGGCCCCATCGACCAGCCGGCCACCGACCCGCTGTACCTGGACATCGCCCTGGACGCCGGCGCCGCCTGGGAGCACGCGCTGCCCGACGGCCACAACGCCTTCGCCTACGTCTACGAAGGCGCCACCGCGGTGGGCGAGGGCGACGACGCGCGCCCGCTGGAGGCGCACGAGATGGGCGTGCTCGGCGGCGGCGCCCGGCTGTCGCTGCGCGCGGGCCAGGCCGGCGCGCGCCTGATCCTGGTGGCGGGGCGGCCGCTGCGCGAACCGGTGGCCCGCTACGGCCCGTTCGTGATGAACACCCGCCAGGAACTCATGCAGGCCTTCGTCGACTACCAGGAAGGCCGCTTCTGAACCGCCGCGGGCGCGCCCCGTGCGCGCCCGCCACGCCGGCGTGCGTCAGTTGAGCGCGATGCCCTCGGCCAGCGCCATGGCCTGGCGCAGCTGGGTCGCGTCGGGCGCGTCCACCCAGATCTGCGCGTAGCGGTCCTCCTCCAGCTCCACCACGGTGATCCGCTTCTCCAGCCCGGTGTCCACCGCGATGTCCGGGCGGTACCAGTGCACCTCGCGGCCGGCGATCACCGCCTCCTCCTCGCGGTTGCGGCGCTGCAGCTGCACCGTCGGCTCGCGCGTGAGCATGACCCCGAACACCTGGCGCCCGCCGGCGTCCACCGCGCGGCAGACGCGGAAGCCCGCGCCGGCCTGCTGCTCCCAGTGCAGCCCCGCGCCGGGGGGCAGATCCGGGCAGGCCTGCTGCGCGGACGCGGCCAGCGGCAGGGCGGCCAGGATGAAGCTTGCGATCGTGCGTTTGGTCATCGTCCAGACACCTCCGTGGGGCCGGCAACGGCCCGGGTTGAACAAGGCGTGCGGGACGGAAGCGCTCGCAGGCGGGCGCGTCGTCGCCGGCGCGGCACGAGGCCGCACGCACGCTCCGGTCCCCCTCTGGCTCCGCGTGCGCGGAGCCGCTCCCCGGCCCGGACCATAGCCCGATGCGCCGGCCGGGGCAAATCCGCGGGTCAGAAGCTGCGCTGGAAATCGAACTGCTGGCGGCGGCCGTCGGCCTCCACCGAGACCTCCACGCGCACCACGTCGCGCCTGCCCACCGCCACCACGCCCACGTGGTCGACGTAGTCGCCGCTCTCGATCCGGCGCATGGCCACGTGCTGGTGGCGGCCGGCCAGGTCGCGCGCCTGCGCACGCACCTCGCCCTCGGCGGGCAGCTCGTCCCCGGCCTCGGGGCGACGCAGCGCCACCAGCAGCAGCGCAGTGCCCTCCCTGCGCTCGATGCCGTACCGGCGGGCCACCTCCGCGTCCAGGGCCAGCGTCGGCAGCAGTGTGTAGCGTGCCAGCAGCGGGCCCTGCAGCTCGGCCACGGCCGGCGCCGGCGGCACGAACTGCGCCGGCTGCGGCGCCTCGCCGCCACAGGCGGCCAGCACGGAAACACCCAGGAGCGCGGCCAGCCGCGCGGCGCGGGCCATGCTCATCCCTCCGCCAGTTCGGCGCCGCGGCGGCGCGCGGCGTGCACGGCGGCGGCCACCAGCCGTTCGAATCCGCCGGCCTGGAAGGTCTCGATCGCGGCCTGGGTGGTGCCGCCGGGCGAGGTCACGCGGCGGCGCAGCTCCGCCGCCGGCGCCTCGCCCTCGGCGAGCATGCGGCCGGCGCCGAGCAGGGTCTGCACGACCAGGGTGCGCGCGTCGGCGGGCGGCAGGCCCTCGGCCTCGGCCGCCGCCTGCATCGCCTCGGCCAGCAGGAACACGTAGGCCGGCCCGCTGCCGGAAACCGCGGTGACCGCGTCCATCAGCGTCTCCTCGGCCACCCACACCGTGCTGCCGGCGCTGTCCAGCAGCGCCTGCGCGCGGGCCCGCTGCGCGGCGTCCACCGGCGTGTCGGCGTACAGGCCGGTGACACCGGCGCCGAGCAGGGCGGGCGTGTTGGGCATGCAGCGCACCACCGGCAGGCCACCGCCGAGCCATTCCTGCAGCCGCGCGACGGGGATGCCCGCGGCAATGGACACCACCAGCGGCCGCGCCGCCTGCGCCTGCGGCGCCAGCGAAACGCACAGTTCGCGCATCACCTGCGGCTTGACCGCGAGCAGCCACAGGTCGGCGCCCTCCACCGCGTCGGCGCCGTGCGCGAACGCCTGCACGCCGAAGTCGGCGGCCAGCGCCTCGCGCAGCGCGTCCACCGGCTCGGCCACGCGCACCGCGCCCATGT
>DASRYN010000020.1:0-5472 GCA_035687185.1 Pseudoxanthomonas sp.
CCACGCGCGCGCCGGGCGCGGCCAGCCCGACCGCGCGCGCCAGCAGCGCGCGCGCCTCGTCGCGCTGCCGCGGCGGCAGCACCAGCACCAGCGACGCCGCCCCGGTCTCCAGCCGTGGCTGCACCTGCAGCCCGGCGCCGGCGAGCGCGTCGGCCAGCGGGCGGAAGCCCTGTTCGCACGCCAGCCGCCCCAGCGGGAAGCGACGCAGCGGCCATCCGTCGCGCGCGCGCAGGAAGGCCACCGTGCCCTGCGCCGGCCACGCCAGCGCGCCGCCGTCGAACGGCAGCAGCAGGGCGGCGAGCGGAGCGTCGTGCGTTGCGTCGGACACGCGGACGGCGGGCGTTTCGGGGGCGACATGGTACGCCACCGCGCGCCGCGCCCGGCGTTGACCGGGCATGGACGCGCGCCGGCCCACACTGCACGCGTGCAGGCTGCACGGAGCGGACGATGATTCGGGCACTTTTCGTCGGCGGCGTCGTCGACAACAGCGAGCTGGACATGGACGAGGGCCGCCCGCCGGTCCACTACCCGCCCGACGACGGCGGCGGCCGCCCGCGCTACCGGCTGCAGCAGGTCGGGCGGCGCGAGGACGGCGGCATCGCCTACGCGGTGTACGCCGCGCCGGAAATGGACGAGGCCGAGGTCGCGCGCATCGCCGACGAGCGCGACTACGCGCGCCGCTTCCAGGCCCGGCCCGAGGCGCCGGACGCGACGGCCTGAGCGCGCGCCCGTCGCGGCTCACGCCGGCGGGCGATTGCGTCAGGTCGGAACCGGCCCGCACGGCCACGGCTCGCGCGCGGTGCCGGCCACTCCACCCCGGCCGCCTGCTCCGGCGCCAGCCGCCCGCGTCGAGGTTCGGCCTCCGCTGCGCCGCGTGGCGCGCACCGATGGGCTGCCCTTCCCGTGCCCGCCCCGGCCGCTCGGGGCGGTGGCCGGGACGCCGGGTTCCCCGGCTCAGCGCGAAGGATCGCGCGGCACGTCCGGGTACACCGCCGACACCGCGCAGGGCAGGCTCGCAGGGGTTCCCGCGAAGATGCCCTCGTCCCGCGCCGGCCCCCGCGACATGGGCCATTCGCCCCGCGCCTGCGCCACCACCATGTCGCCCGGGTTGCCGCAGATCACGCCGATGCCCAGGCCCGAGCGGAAGCGCACGCCGGGGGCGAACTGCAACTGCGGGCAACTGGTGGCCAGCTCCACGCGGTAGTAGCGGTAGCCGCCGGAGCGGAGGGGCGACACCTCCACCCGCATGCCTTCCACGTCCTCGGACCAGCCGCGCACGTGGCGCGGGTTGAAGCAGAAGCTGTGCGAGGCGGCGAAGCCCCGCGGCCGCGCCTCGCGCACTTCCACCGTCTCCAGCGTCCCGGCCGCCGCGCGCGAGGCCTGGCGCGCGAGCATCGCGTACTCGCGCCCGTCCACCCGCGCCAGCCCGGCGACGGCGCATTGCGCGTGCGCGGTGCGCACGTACTCGTCGGCCTGGCCGCAGACCCAGCCGCCGCGCGCCAGCACCGTGGCCTCGCCCTCCCCGACCGGGCAATCCGCCGCCAGGTCGATGCGGAAATGGGCACCGTCGCGGTCGCGGACGGCCAGCGTGCGCGGCCCGGCCGGATGCATCTCCGCCAAGCCGCGCGCGTCCATGCAGCCCGGGTGCGGCGGCGTGCGCGGGGGTTGGGCCGCGGCGATGCCGGCCGTGGCCAGCGCGGCCAGCATCGACGCCGCGACGCCGAGGCTTCCCGGAAAACGCGCTCCCTCCGCCATGCGGCCTCCGTCCGGATCGATCATCGGCATCGTGCAGCGTGCTCGCACGCGAGGCAATGCGATGCCCGACGCGCCGCGACGCTGCGCCCGCGGCTAGGCCATGCGCGCGCCGCGCCCGGCATGCCGCAGCAACCCCAGCAGCGACCAGGCCAGCGCCGCCAGCGCAGCGACGAAGGTGCACAGGCTCAGCCACAGCCACGCCGTGCCGCGCGCGCCGGCGAAGTTCAGGGCCAGGTTGCCGGCCAGCGCCACCGACAGCGGCAGCCACAGCGCCGCCGCCCACAGCACCGCGCGGCTGGCGCGGCGCCGCCACGACCCCGCCGGGCTCAGCACCACGGCCGCAGCGGCCGGCGCGCACAGCGCCAGCGCCGCCAGCACATTGCCCAGCGGCAGCCCGCCCGGCAGCGCCCACTCGCAATACGCGGCGCCGGCGAGCAGCGAGCCGAGCGCGGCGCCACCGACGGCCAGCGGAAACAGGGCCAGGGACTTTCTCATGCGGGAACCGGCATCGCGGGGAACTGCGAGGCTAGCCGCCCGGCGGCGGCTTCCACAACCCGCGCGGGTCGCCCTCCGGGCGGGCATGCACCGCGGCACGCGCCGACCCTGCGCGGCGCAGGCCGGCGGCGGGGACGCGCCCGCGGCGCCGGATCAGCCCGGGTACTGCAGCGGCACGCGCTTGACGCCGCACAGCAGCTGGTAGGCGCTGGTGCCGCTGCGCGCGGCGACGTCCGTGGCGGAGACCCGGCCGCCCCACAGCTCCACGCGGCTGCCGACGCCCGCGTCGGGATGGTCGGTGAGGTCGATGGTGAGCATGTCCATGGAAACGCGGCCGATCAGGCGGCCCGGGCGGCCGTCGATGGCCACCGGCGTGCCGTTGGGCGCCATCTGCGGATAGCCGTCGGCATACCCCAGCGCGACCACGCCCACCCGCGTGGGCCGCTCGGCGACGAAGCGCGCGCCGTAGCCCACCGGTTCGCCGGCGGCCAGGTCGCGCACCGCGATCACCTTCGACTCCAGCGTCATCACCGGGCGCAGGCGCGCCGCCGCCGGGTGCCCGGGGGCGAACGGCGAGGCGCCGTAGAGCATCAGCCCGGGACGCGCCCAGTCGGCGCGCGCCTGCGGCCAGGCCAGCAGCGCCGGCGAGTTGCACAGGCTGGTCTCGCCGGGCAGGTCGCCGGCGGCGGCGGCGAAGGCCTGCAGCTGTTCCGCGGTGCGGGCGCAGTCCGGTTCGTCGGCGCGGGCGAAGTGGCTCATGCGCACGAGGGCGCCCACGTGCGGCAGCGCGCGCAGGCGCTGCCAGGCCTCGCGGTAGGCGTGGGCGTCGATGCCGACCCGGTGCATGCCCGAGTCCAGCTTCAGCCACACGTCCAGCGGACGGGGCAGCGTGGCCCGCTCCAGCGCTTCCACCTGCCAGGGCGCGTGGACCACCGTCCACAGCCCGTGCTCGAGGATCAGCGGCAGCTCGGCGGCCTCGAAGAAGCCCTCCAGCAGCAGGATGGGCGCGCGGACGCCCGCCGCGCGCAAGGCCAGCGCCTCTTCGATGCAGGCCACCGCGAAGCCGTCGGCCTCGCCCTCCAGCGCCGCGGCGCAACGCGCCGCGCCATGGCCATAGGCGTCGGCCTTGACCACGGCCAGCGCGCGGCCGCCGCCCAGCGCGCGGGCCAGGCGGTAGTTGTGGCGCAGGGCGTCGAGGTCGATGAGGGCGCGGGCGGGACGCATCGGGCGGAACGAAAGGCTTCGGGGACGCGCGCGATCAGCCTGCGCGCACGCCCATTGTCGCCGGAATCGGCTCGCCGCCCGCGCCGGCGGCCGCGCCGCCGCGGCCGTAGCGGGCGATGCCCAGCCCCGCACCGCTGATCTGCGTGGGGCGGTGGGCGATGACGTCGGCCAGGTAGCGGCCCGAGCCGCAGGCCATGGTCCAGCCCAGGGTGCCGTGGCCGGTGTTGAGGAACAGGTTGCGCAGCGCGGTGGCGCCGACGACCGGCGTGCCGTCCGGCGTGGCCGGGCGCAGGCCGGTCCAGAACTCGGCGGCCGCCAGGTCGCCGCCGCGCGGGTACAGGTCGCGCACCACCTTCTCCAGGGTGGCGCGGCGGCGCGGGTCCAGGCGCAGGTCGAAACCGGCGACCTCGGCCATGCCGCCGACGCGGATGCGCCGGTCGAAGCGGGTAATGGCCACCTTGTAGCTCTCGTCCAGCACCGTGGACGCCGGCGCCATGGCCGCGTCGGTGATGGGGACGGTCAGCGAATAGCCCTTGAGCGGGTACACCGGCAGGCGGATGCCCAGCGGCCTGAGCAACCGCGGACTCCAGCTGCCCAGCGCGAGCACGTAGCGGTCGGCGGTTTCCATGCGCCCGTCGATGCGCACGCCGGTCACGCGCGCGCCGTCGGAGGCGATGGCCTCCACCTGCGCGCCGTAGCGGAACTCCACGCCCTGCGACCGCGCCAGCGCGGCCAGGCGCTCGCAGAACAGCTGGCAGTCGCCGGTCTGGTCGCCCGGCAGGCGCAGCGCCCCGGCCAGCAGGCCGGAGGTCGCGGCCAGCGCGGGCTCGACCCGGGCGATGCCGTCGCGATCCAGCAGTTCGTAGGGCACGCCGGCCTCCTCCAGCACGGCGATGTCGCGCGCGGCGGCGTCTAGCTGGGCCTGGGTGCGGAACAGCTGGGTGGTGCCCAGGCGCCGGCCCTCGTAGGCGATGCCGGTCTCGGCGCGCAGCTCGTCCAGGCAGTCGCGGCTGTACTCGGCCAGGCGCACCATGCGCTCCTTGTTGACCGCATAGCGCGCGGCGGTGCAGTTGCGCAGCATCTGCGCCAGCCACAGGTACTGGGCCGGGTCGGCGGTGGGGCGGATGGCCAGCGGCGCGTGCTTCTGGAACAGCCACCTGAGCGCCTTCAGCGGCACGCCCGGCGCGGCCCATGGCGAGGCGTAGCCCGGCGAGATCTGCCCGGCGTTGGCGTAGCTCGTGGCGCGGGCCGGGCCGGGCTCGCGGTCCACCACCGTCACCTCGAAGCCGGCGCGCGCCAGGTACCACGCGCTGGTCACGCCGATCACGCCACTGCCCAGTACCAGAACCCGCATCGCACGACCCTCGACAAGAGCTTTCACTGGCCGGATGCCCAGCCGCCGCGGAACGGGCGCAGTATATGGACGAACTTCCGGTTGTTTTTTTTGTTTTGAAGGCGTTTCATGGCGGAAATTCACGCCAACGCCCGCCACCACGGAGGTTTCCATGCCCGCCCGCAGCCGCGAACTGGACCGCATCGACCGGCACATCCTGCGCATCCTCCAGCAGGAGGGGCGGATCTCCTTCACCGAGCTGGGCGAGCGCGTGGGCCTGTCCACCACGCCGTGCACCGAGCGCGTGCGCCGCCTGGAGCGCGACGGCGTGATCGAGGGCTATTACGCGCGGCTCAACCCGCAGCACCTGAAGGCCGGGCTGCTGGTGTTCGTGCAGATCAGCCTGGCGTACAAGTCCGGCGACATCTTCGAGGAGTTCCGCCGCGCGGCGTTGAAGCTGCCCAACGTGCTGGAATGCCACCTGATGTCCGGCGACTTCGACTACCTGATCAAGGCGCGGATCTCCGAGATGGCCTCCTATCGCAAGCTGCTGGGCAGCAGCCTGCTGACCCTGCCGCACGTGCGCGAGTCCAAGAGCTACATCGTGATGGAGGAGGTCAAGGAAACGCTGGCGCTGGCGGTGCCCGACTGACGGCGCCGGGCGG